>JAGHAI010000115.1 GCA_021161555.1 bacterium | reverse complement strand
TTCTTATTCTGCATCGCTTGACCCCGCTGAAATCGATGTGGAGGATGGATGGTGGCAAATCAGCGGGGAAATATCTGTAAATAACGGTGCTAATTTTATGGGTTCCATCGGAATTTATAGAAGAAGCCATTACGATGGCACAGTCGAATATTATGTGGACGAGTTCGAACTGGGACTGTGGGATAATGCCTTCCAGTTCAAATTCCGCGATGTGTATGTGAATGGTGATACGATTTATGCGGGAAGAATTTATATGAAGGTCAATTCGTCGCTCATTCCTTCCACAAGTTTCATTGACGGGGGATATTTTTCCATTGATGCTCGTTCACTCGCGATATATCACGGTGAACTGATTGACCTCGACTTTGCCATTACATTTCCCGATTTTGTCTTCCCCGCTGGTGGGCATACCGTTGGTATTCGTCGAGCGAAAATGAGACTTGTGTGGGAAGATGGAGAAATAACTCGATTTTCCGGTGGCGGCAGATTTGAAATTTCAGGACTGATGCCCGATATGGGAAGTGATACATACATTGGAGCTTATGTTACGATAATTCGAGATGCCGGTCTTGACGATGTGAGACTTGAATTTATGGGCTGGAGTCCGGGTGTTCCGCTGGGAGCAAGCGGCTTTTTCCTCACTGGTGTTGAAGGCGAAGTCAGGCATATCACCGACCCGGAGAATATTTACATTGAATTTGGCTGTCAGCTTTCCGGAGGACCATCCGTTCCGTATTTCGGTTCTGTGGTCAGGATGGAACCGCGCGTTTGGGTTGATTTTGGGCACGACGAATTTGCTTTAGAAGGTGCTATTCGCTTTCTTGAACATCTTGCCCGTGGAGAAGCGGGTTTGCGTTATCAGTGGAACTATGGCGGTGGCGGATGGGCGCTTACTGGATATGCAAATTTGAGAACAGGCATTACAGACCATATCTGGGCGAGAGGTGGAACGGACCTTTCGCTGTGGCGAGAGCATTCCGGCGATTTCCACTTCACTGGAGATGCTGGCGTGGAAGTTCACATCGACCATCACGCTATTGCCTGGTTATTCCCAACGCACGACATTGAAGTTGACGGCGACCTGTATTTTGGCGAATTTAGACACGGCGGAGATTCCGGTGGACACTGGGGAGTTAAGGGCGAAGCATATCTCAATTTCTTCGGGCTAAGACCGAGCATTGCTTACATAGATGGGCATACTTCTCTTATGGAAGAGGCGCGCTCATATACGCCTGTTGATATGTTGAGGACATTCTACTGCAAGAGTTCTCTTGTGTCGGAAGATTTAAATTATGAAATTGGCGATGATGATATGAAACTCTTCATCCTTCGCACAGCGGAAGATGTTCGTCCTGCATTTTCGGTGGAAACCCCCGAAGGACACACGATTACGCTCGATTCCTGTTCTTATGACGAAAGTGCCGACCTCGTGAAATTCGATGGATATTACGACGGATATTATTATCAGGGAATGATGATTAAAAGAGCTTCTTCTGGTGTTTGGGTAGCGCACATCTCCGACCTGCCGGCTGGCGATACAGACCACCTCGTTCAGGTGAAGAGTTTCCGCAATGCTATGAACATCGGGCTTTCTACGACGACGATGAGCAGTGGTTTCGCCGTTTCTGGCGAAGTCGATGGAACACGCCCGGGCGACACGGTATATCTGACGATTATGTTAAAACCCCGCGATATTATCGCTGGCGCTATGCCGATTGAAAAAAACATATTGACAGACGATTTCTCGTTCGATAGAACTTTTAATTTCGACGAACTCGGTTTTAAGGAAGGCGAATATTACATTCTTGCCTATGCGGAAGACCAGCACAATCGTTTTGCATCCTTTGTGGATTCGGTCAATGTGATTTCAATTCCTGAAGATGATGTTCCTCCATCTGCTCCTTCTGGTGTGCTTGCTTGTTGGGTGGACGACGAAAACATTCGTATCACCTGGGATTATAATACAGAAGCGGATGTCGTCGGATATAAGATATACAAGGGCTGGCAGGATGGTTCTTCTATCGATTGGTGGGAAACTATCGATGTCGCCGATGTGAACTACTACTGTTTTGACAACGCAAAGGTTATGATTCCCGACACGCTCGACTTTGTTTTCGGTGTTTCCGCATACGATAATGCGGGCAATGAGAGTGAAATTGCGGTTGTCGTTCCTTCTGGTGCTGACTCGTCGGAAAGGGATACTATTCCACCTTCTGTGGAAATTACTGCGCTCGTTCCCAACCTTGCTGACAAAATTCTCACGGTGGAATGGAGTGGCGATGCCGATGTATATTCATATATTCTCACAGTTGGACCAGCGCCAGGGGAAATTACATATAGACGGCAGTTGTCTGGTGATGTGGATGAATATGCCTTTCATAATCTAATTGTTGGCTCGGATTACTATGTTTCCGTTATCGCCGTTGATTCAGCGCTCAACTTTAGCGTGCCCGATTCTGAAGTCGTGGCGTTCTATGATGTGGCGGACAATGATGGCGATGGCATTCCTGATTGGTGGGAAGAATTTTTCTTCGATGATGTTGATTCCTGTGTCCCCGATGATGACCCCGACGGCGACCTCGTGAACAATAGAAATGAATATCTGTCAGGCACGAATCCAAATAGTCAGGACAGCGACGGCGATGGAGTTCCTGACCTTGCCGAAATTGCATCCCCTGACCTCGACCCCAATTCCGATGCCGACAACGACGGCGATAGATTGCCCGATGACTGGGAAATTTATTTCTTCGGTTCGGATTCCATAAGAAATCTCGCAAATACCGATAATGATGAAGATGGACTGACTAATATTGAGGAATATCAGCACGGAACCGACCCTCACAATTACGATACGGACGGTGGCGGGCTTTCTGACGGCGACGAAGTTATGCTCGAATCTGACCCCAAAGACCCTGCGGATGATAACTATATATCATATACAATTCACATAGAAGATGGATGGAATTTAATTTCCCTTCCTGTTCAACCATACAGCACAAATTGGAGAGAATTGTTCCCGACTGCGATTGCTGCGTATGGATATGACCCGACTGTGTCGTCATATTTCTCTGTGAGCGAGATGGAAGTTGGCAGAGGCTACTGGATTCTTTCCATTGGTGAAATGGATGTCAATTTAACAGGTGTTCCTGTGCTGTCCTATACGATTTCCTGTTCTGCGGGATGGAATCTTGTTGCGTCGCCATTGTTCCCCAGTGGCTTTCCAACTGGTTCAATTGCAACATCGCCTGACGGAATTCTTATGACTCCTCTGTATTTCTTCGACGGCGAGTTTTATTCCGTAGCGACACAACTCCAGCCTGGTGAAGGCTATTGGGCATTTCTCACAGAAGACGGTTCATTTGTGATTGACAGAAGTTATGCAGGATTTGAGAGAAATTATTCTTCAGATGGATGCGAGATGATGACAAATCCGCCTGCGCCACCTTCTGCAGAAATGGTTTCCGTTCCGAAGAAATTGACGCTGTTCGCAGCGCCAAATCCGTTCAATAGTTCCACTGAAATCACTGTGCAAATGCCCAAAGATGGAGCTGTTTCTCTGAAGGTATATGACTCGTCTGGTAAATTTGTCAAGGATTTGTTTACCGGGCAACTTTCCGCTGGGGTGCATTCTTTTGAATGGGATGCGACGACGCAGAACGGCGTTCCTGCTGCAACAGGATTGTACATACTTCGCATCGATACCGACTCCGAAGCGAATGTTATAAAAGTATTATTGGTAAGGTAAGAATTTTCGGTTTTGAAGTTCGATTAAAGCCCGATTTTCACAATCGGGCTTTTTTTATTATTTTATTGCGGTGATAAAAAATCTTGACCTTCTTTTTACGGCGGTTTTCTTTTCTATATGAGAACTTTTTCGAAATTTATTGTATTGTTTTTCCTCGTTGCTGGCTGTGTCAATATGAAGCCCGAAGCGGTCGGCAGTTTCAATTCTGTCTATGTGTTTGTGGATGATTTTGAACTTTCACAACTTCGCGAACCGCTCGAAATATCGCTCGAACGACCTATAATAACACCCCGTCCCGAAAGGCTGTTTCGCCTGCAGTGGTGCGATACATCCTCTCTCGACAATGCCACGAAGCATCACATCGTTTTCATTGCCGCATCGCTTTCGTCTCCTGGCGATTGGGGGGCATACATTAGAATGAATCTTTCCCCACAGGCGCTCGACAGCGTGAAGAAGGGAAAATATAATCTTTTCGTCAAACGGGATGTCTGGGCGCGAAATCAAATTTTGATTATTCTAACAGCACCAACTGCCGATGCCCTGCGTGATTATGTGTTGTCCAATACCGACAAAATATTTAAAATCGTCAACGATTACTGCAACGAAAATGTGGCGAAATGGCTCTTTGGAAAGTTTGAAGGCAGGTCGGAAAAATTTGATATCGAAAAGAAAATCGCTGTTGAATATGGCTTTGGAATTCGGGTTCCTCGAATGTTCGATTGGGAAAAAGGTAAAGCTGATGAACATTTTATCTGGCTTCGTGCACTCGAACCTGAACGGTGGGTTTTCGTCTGGTGGACGGCGCTCGATTCCGCCGATGCGGGAAAAATTTCGCTCAAATGGTTTACGCATATCCGCGACAGCCTTTGTGCCGTCTATTACGAAGGTGATTCGCTTCAGCAAGGTTTTTTGACATACGAGCGCACCACGCTTGACGGACTGCCCGGTATAATGTATCGCTCGCGATGGTTCAATTCAAAAAAATCTCTCGGAGGACCTGTTGTTGGCTTCATCCTCGATGATGTAGAAAATTCTCGCAGGTATATCCTGGATGGTGCAGTGTTTGCTCCTGGAATAAAAAAGGAGCCGTATCTGCGGCATTGTGAAGTGATTTTGCGCTCCTTTTCACACGATGCGAAAAAATTTCTCGATGTTGTCGATGTGCGAAAAAATCAATAGTGTATTTGATGAGGTAAAATTATGAGACATAATTTAATTCTGGGTTTGTTGTTATTGTCTTCTGTCGGGGCTTTTGCCAATCGAATTGATGTATTGAAAAATGAGTATATGCGGTGGTTTCCTGTGCTTATTGAGTGTGAATCTGCGCAGACCGTTCCTTTCGATGTGAATTTCAGCCGCTGGCGGATGGAAAATTCTTCGCCTGATAGAATGGGAATTTTTTTGAAGAAAATTGGTGTGCGAGGGGAAAATCTTTCTCGTCCTGTTTCTCCGATGAGTGAGGATGCGCTTCTGGAAGGGAATTCCATATCTATGTTTCTGCTGACGAGTTTTGTTATGGGAAATATAATCGCCCGCGACCGTGTTTTAGCGCTGACATATAATACGCCGCTGACTGCCCCTATTCTCGTGTACGATTCTTCCGCTGTATTTGAAGTAGCGTTGTATCCGCCGTTGTCGGCTTATGTGGATGATTCCGTCAGCATATCGGGAACGGCGGCAATAACACGGACGGAAAGCGCACCATTTGAATTTGTCGGCTATCGTGTGGAATATTCCACCGTTGAGGACACGGCGACATTTTTTCACATCACGGAGACGATGGACGAACAGGTTCGTGATGGAGAACTGTGCCGATTTTCGACTCTCGGGCTTGATGTGGGATACTATATCGTGAGGTTGTGGTATATCTTTTCTTCCTATGGTTCTGCGGACAGCGTGGCGTTTGACAATACCCTTTATCTTAACTATAATGCAAAAGTAAAGGAAAAATATTTGCCCGATGAGTTTTGTCTTCTGACATATCCAAATCCTTTTAATTCATCCTGTGTCATCTTCGTTCCAGAAAAAGCAAAAGTTGAAATATGCGATTCGCGCGGGCATATAGTTGAAAGTATTTCGGGGGAGGCGACGAATGGCAAATTTGTCTGGACACCTTCTGAAACCCAACCATCTGGAATTTATTTTGTGCGGATGCTTATGGCTGATGGAAGTGATATTTCCCGGAAAATTTTGTATTTGAGATAAGCAGTTAAAAATGTTTCTATGCTGTGTATATTATTAAATTATTTTTTATTATTGTGTGTTGAACTGAGA
>JAGHAI010000080.1 GCA_021161555.1 bacterium | reverse complement strand
TATATTCTATTTTATTCCATATACTATATGAAAACAATATGTAGCTCGCCACAAAGACAGCGGCAAGAGGAATTGGCAATCCCTGAAAATCGACTTTTCTATCGGGGTCAGCGGTGATGTTATATCGAGCGAGCCTGAAAGCACCGGCGAGTAAAAATAACACCGGAATTATAAAACCCCAATTTTTCATATTATAAATTCCAAGCGAAAATAAAAGAATTCCGGGAGCCACACCGAATGTAAGAAAGTCCGCGAAGCTGTCGAGTTCAACTCCCATTTCGGAAGAAGAACAGGTAAGCCTTGCGACTTTGCCATCCATAAGGTCGAAAAAAGCGCCCAGAATTATCAACCACGCCCCACTGATAGTTTTTCCCGCCGTGCTGTGCAAAATTGAAACAAATCCACATAACATATTCCCAACAGTAAAAACACCCGGAACCAGAGGAACAAATCTTTTTAGTCTCGCGCTCATTTTTTTTTTAAATCCCGGCCTTTTTAAAGTGAAAAACCTTCTGAAAACCAGAAGGTTTCACCATTATAATTGCGTAATAATCCACAAAGTCAAGAAATTTTTAAACCTTTATCGTTTACAACAAAAAATGACTTGACAATAGAGGTCAATTTTTTATTTTGGTTTCCATTTGTGAAATATTTAACATAATTTGATGAGATATAAAAATTCTATCAACAAAAAAGCGAGGATTTTTTTATGGGAACGCATAATGTCACCTGTCATTTCTGTTCAATGCAGGATAAATTTACATTAAGTTTTGCCGATGTCTTCGATTCTGCACACTTTGGACAGGAAAGTTTCGTCAAAAGCCTTTACAATTCCGGGGAACGGCGCGTCTGTCCCCGTGGAAATTTCTGCGTAGAACTCTGCCAGCATAAATTACGAACTTCTTATGCAAGAATAGACGGTGAACACGCCATCACAGACGAAGCGATTTCAACCATTGCTTCCCGCATCGGTGAAATCGAACCGTCGAAGATAGCAATCCTCCTTTCGGGAAGTCTTCCCCTTGAAGATGCATATCTTGCTGTGAAACTTGCTCAAAAACTCGGCACAGACCTCGTCGCGCAGATATATTCTGAAGACGATGTCGCAGCAAAGTTTCTCAACAAATTTTCCTTCGATGAATTGTCCCTTCAACAGACAATTGTTGCAATTGGCGATGTCTTTTCCCTCAGCCCGACAATCGCCAGACCAATTCACAATGCGAGATTTGCCGCGAGAAGGAATACATTTGCTGTGATTGATAACTGCCGCACGAGAACTTCCCGATACAGCTGGTCTTTTCTCCGAGCGAGACCTGGCAAAGTGGCTGACATAATCGAAGCGCTGGCGAAAAATATTTCAGGCGAGAATGTTTCCATAAACGATACCGGCGTCGATGCCTCTGCATTTGAACAACTCGCTTCCATTATTAAAAACACAGACAAGGGAACAATTTTATTTGCACCTGGCGTTGCGCACTTCGCAGAACCGCTGCGCATTGGGTTCTGGGCTAAAAAACTCGCAGAAACGAAACAATTCAACTTTGCAGCAATGGGAACTGCTGCAAACGGCAGGGGAATATCGAGACTGCTATCTGCCTTTGGCTTTTCCGGAACCAACAATGTCCTCAATGCAATTGGCAATGGCGAAGTGGATGCACTGCTTTGCCTTGGCTGCGACCCAATCGAAGCATATCCCGGGTTGTTTGAACACATTCAAAAAATCGGATTTATTGCCGCGACAACAACACTGCCAACGGCAATTTATCAGATAGCGAATGTCGTCGTTCCGTCGCTGCATCTTTTTGAGAGAAAAGGCACTTTGCTTTCGCTGGAAGAAAAATTCGTCTCGATGGACGACCCGCTTCCATCGCCAAATTATCCCGGAGAAAGCGGCGTTCTTTCGGCGCTTCTCAATAATCTGGGGGAAAGCAGTTCCGTTTCACCATCCGACATTCAGCAGAAAATAAGCGATTTCACATTTCTCGTCGAAGAACCCGAACCACACACTGCATCTTCAACAGATTTATGCGCAATCGGTTATCATTTGCCGCACCATTATGGGGACGGCAGTTTGACGCGGCGAAGCACCTGGGTAAGGCGATATGCGGAAAAATCTGATAATGCGGCAATAATCAGCTCTGCGCTCGCGGAAAAACTGAATGTGAAAAACGGCGATTCAGTCACCGTGCAAACCGAACACGGAAAGAGCGAATTTTCCGTATCGATAGAAAACGACCAGTTCGACGATGTGATACTTATTCCAGCATATATGCCGAATGCTCGTCCGTTGCTCGGGTGGTGTTCTAAGGCAGGTTTCGTTCCAATTTCAGCAAGCGTGTCAAAGGTCTGATGAAAAAGAATAATAGATAACATTGAAAAGATAAACTTCGAGGTGCAATATGACAGAAATGCTGGAAGAAAAACAATATATCGGCAAGCGCATCATACTGGATATCGACCGCTGTATAAACTGCCGCAGTTGTGAAACCGCTTGCTTCTATTCCCACACGAGCCAGAAAAATCTGGCATCGGCGGAAGCGATGGTGATAGCAGAATTTCCATATCACTGTCGTCATTGTGAAGAACCTGTGTGTCTTGATGCCTGTCCCAGAGATGCAATTGAACGCAGAGAAGACGGCGTCATCGTCCGCCACAAGTTCAAATGTATCGGATGTGGAAGTTGTGCACTTGCCTGTCCTTTCGGGGCTATAAACGAAGTTCTTGTGAGAAAGATAATCAGCAAGTGTGACCTGTGCATAAGCAGGCTTGAAGAAGGACAGGAGCCCGCCTGCGTTGCGACCTGCACATCGGGGGCGCTGCAGTTTGTTGCGCTCGATAAGGCAATAGATAGCAAGAAGTGGGGTGCGAGAATTATTGCCAAACCTGGAATGCACCGAATTTAATTGAATTTTTCAATAATTGGAGGCAGTTATGGCGTTCTTTTATTATCTGATATTCCCTGGTTTTGCATTTGCCGCAATAGTCGGGCTTTTAACCGCCTGGTTCGATAGAAAGGTCACCGCACGAGTTCAATGGCGAAAGGGACCGCCGTGGTATCAGAACTTCGCCGATGTCGCAAAACTTCTCATAAAAGAAGTTCCCGTTCCTGAAACGGCAAACAAGGGCATATTTCTTCTCGCCCCTGCAGTTGCGCTTTCCGCTTCTGCGATGGCTGCCGCAATGCTCGGAGCGGCAAACATCAACTGGGATTACACATTTACAGGAGACCTGCTCGTATTGTGGTATATCCTCGCTCTGCCATCAATTATGATAATTCTGGGTGCATCCGCATCGGGAAATCCATTATCGTCAGTCGGCGCCTCAAGGGAAATGAACCAGTTTGTTGGATATGAACTCCCGCTCGTAATTGCTATGGCAACGGTCGTTTTCAAAGTCGGTTCAGTTGGTCTGGGCGATATCCTTCGCTTTCAGGCGGAAAATGGACCGATACTATATTCGGCTTCGGGAATAATAGCCTGCATAGTTGCAATTCTATGTTTACAGGCAAAACTGGGGCTTGTTCCGTTTGACATACCCGAAGCAGAGACGGAACTTGGTGCTGGCACTTTTATGGAATATTCCGGCGCAGCGCTCGGCGCATTCAAACTGACAAAAGCAATTCTACTATACACATCGCCGATATTCATCATCACGCTGTTCTGGGGCGGAATTCAGGTGAAAGGATTGGGAATTCTGTGGGCGATATTGAAGTATGTGCTTTTCATCGCACTTTTCACTCTGATAAGAAATACAAACCCACGACTTCGTATTGACCAGGCGGTGCGATTTTTCTGGGTAAATATGACGATTCTTGCACTAATCGCACTCGTTCTTATGTCGTTGGGATATTGATATATTTACAAGGAGATACAAAATGTCTTTGGGATTAAGTGGACTGAAAAAATCAATCTGGGTTTACCATGTGGCGTGTTCGCCCTGCAATAACTGCGACATAGAAATACTCGACCTTCTTACGCCGCGATTTGATGTGGAGCGCTTCGGGATAGTTCTCGTGGGCAGTGTTCGCCACGCAGACGCGCTTCTCGTGACAGGAATGGTGAATAGGCAGGTAAAACCACGCCTTCAGGAACTTTATCTGCAGGCGGCAAAACCCTGTGTGGTCTTTGCCATCGGTTCCTGTGCGGTATCGGGCAATTTCTTCCGCAGAAGCTACAATATGGCAGGTCCTGTGGACAGAGCAATTAAAGAAGTGGACCCAAATGCAATCATCGTCTATGTTCCCGGCTGTCCACCAAAACCTGAAGCGATGATTTCCGGCGTGGTAAAGGCAATCGGATTTCTGGACAATCTTAAAGCAAAGAAATGATGAATTTTTCAATATGAAAAACGCCCACAATTCTTATGTGGATTTTTCAGGAAAAATCAGGAGGAATACAATGGCGGACAGAGCGATGATAGATGTCCTAAAAGAAAAGCTGGGAAGCATAATCAACGACATTTCTCAACCGCGAAAGCGGAGGATTTATCTTTCTGTGGATAGGGAAAATGTTCAGGAAGCCGCTCGCGTGATTTTCTACGACCTTGGCGGAAGACTGTGCACCGCAAGCGGAATAGATACGATGCCCGGCGTCGAAATAATTTATCACTTCTTTATAGAGCATCCCGACTATGAAAAAATTATGGTGAACCTGAAGACGCTGGCTCCGAAACCGGATTTAATCACCAAGTCTGTCGGCGCGGTGTTCAAGGCGGCTGAATGGATTGAACGCGAAATTACTGAAATGTTCGGCGTTACATTTGAAGGCCATCCCGACCCGAGGAAATTACTCCTCGCCGACGATTGGCCCGAAGGACTTTATCCGCTCCGAAGCGATTATCCACAGAAGGATGTCGAAGGCTTTGAGCCGCAGGATGTGGACGAACCCCATCCTGATGCAACGCATTTACTATAGTTCAATGTGAAGATGAAAATCTGAAATATGGAAATTCTGGTATTCGGGAAATATCAAATAAGGAGCATAGATTATGAAGGAGACAATTATACCCATTGGTCCGTTTCATCCACTGCTCGAGGAGCCGGAGCTTTTCACTCTGAAAGTTGACGGCGACACAGTTATCGATGTGGATGTGCGGATAGGATGGAATCATCGCGGTATAGAAAAGTTATCGCAGGGGCTGACCTGGGACCAGGTTCCATTTTTGATTGAACGAATTTGCGGGATTTGTTCCACGAGCCATCCCTATGCCTGCGTTCTTGCAATGGAAGAAATCTGCGACATCGAAGCACCACCGAGAGCGCAATACATTCGCCCTGTTGTCGCCGAACTTGAAAGAATACATAGCCATCTTCTGTGGCTCGGGCTGGCGGGACATTTCATTGGATATAACACCGTGTTTATGTGGGCATGGAAATACAGAGAACTCACGCTCGACTCCCTCGAACAGCTCACTGGAAATCGAAATCATTACGCTATGTTCAAGGCAGGTGGGGTTCGACGAGACTTCTCCCAGAAGGCGATGGACTTCACGATGAAGGCAATGGACGAAACGGAAAAGGCGACGAAGATGTTCCTGGGCGCTGTCCTCGATGACCCGGTTATGCACAAGCGCCTGAAGGGCGTTGGGGTTTTGACTTATGAAGATGCAATTCAATATTCCGCCGTTGGACCGACATCGCGCCCCTCTGGCGTGGACCACGATGCGCGAAGGGATGACCCATTTGACGCGTACGGAATTTCTCACGATAAAGGTGTATGGAAGGCAATCGTTCTGCAGGATGGTGATGTGTTTGCCAAGGCAGCCTGCAGAATTCTTGAAATACTGGAATCGATTAAGATAATTCGCTGGTGTATAGAAAATATACCTGATGGCGAAATAGATGCCGGCGTTAAGGAAATTCCCGCTGGCGAAGGATGTGGACATTATGAAGCGCCCCGCGGGGAAGTCTTCCACTATATGCGCTCCGACGGCAGCAATTTTCCGATAAGACACAAAGTCCGCGCTCCAACCTACAATAATCTGCCCACATACAAGGCAACCTGTCCTGGAGCACATATTGCAGATGTGGCGCTGATTACCGCATCGATTGACCCGTGCTACTGCTGCACCGAACGCGTTGGCGTAGTCGATAAACTCGGAACAAAACACATACTAACCCAGGATGACCTGACGAAACTTTCTGTGAAAAAAACAAACGAAATTCGAAGAAAATTGGGCAAAACTACCTACGACCCATACGCAAAGATGATATAGAGTAAAGTAAACTAAAAAATATATAAGGGGTTAGGATATGGAAAATATAATGTTTCAAATGATATGGCTACCTGGCGCCGCCGGGCTTCTATGTCTGATACTGATGAAGATAAAGGGCGCAGAAGGTTTCCTCGATTTCATCAGGAAACTCGTAACATTTGTCGTCAGTGGCTATATTCTCTACATCGCTTTCAGACTGTTTTTAAACCCAAAGGGATACATCCTGGCTGGCACAATATCGTTCGGCGATTTGTCCACAAGGATTATTTTACGGGCAACGCCCCTTGCATCGCTGATGATTTTGTTCTCATCTCTGTTCGCCTTCCTGACATCCATATTCTCGATGAAATACCGCAGTGGTTCTGACCACAACAACTGGTATTATTCTCTCGTCTTATGGACGCTTGCAGCTGCAAATACTGTCTTTCTCGCAGGAGACTTTTTCACGCTTCTCGTCTCCTGGGAACTTTCGACAATTTTCCTCTTTGGACTCATCGCGCTGGGCGATAACGAAAAAACGCCGCTTGCAGCTGCAAAAACACTTGTCATCCTCGGCTTCACGGAAGCAGCGATGCTTTTCGCTATGCTTTACATCTGGATAACTCAGGGAACACTTGTATTTGCTGACCTTTCAATCCCGCTCACATCGACAGTAAATATTGTCCTGTATTTTCTGATTGCATCCGCCGCTCTGGCAAAGGCTGGTGCAATGCCTTTCCATTCCTGGGTTCCAACGGCATCCGAAGGTGCACCGACATCGATTATGGCATATCTCCCCGCTTCGATGGATAAACTTATGGGAATTTACTTTCTGTTCTTCGTTTCATACAATCTGTTCGTTATAAGTCCAGCAATCAAGTTAACTCTTATGATTATAGGCGTAATTACAATCATTCTCGCCGTCTTTATGGCTATGATTCAACACGAATGGAGAAGATTGCTTTCCTATCACGCAGTTAGTCAGGTTGGATATATGGTTCTCGGCATTGGCACGGGAACAGCCATCGGAATACTGGGTGGAATGTTCCATATGTTAAACAACGCCATTTACAAAAATTCTCTTTTTGCCTGCGCAGCTGCGGTTGAAAAACAAACAGGCATAACAGACCTCGAAAAACTCGGGGGGCTTGGCAGGAGAATGCCTGTTCTTTTCTTCACAAATATCATTTCTGCATTCGCAATTGCGGGAATTATTCCACTGAACGGATTTATTTCAAAATGGCTTATTTACCGCAGTTGCCTCGATGCGGGACAACCTATAATGTTCATCCTCGCAATTTTCGGCAGCGGACTGACGCTGGCAAGTTTCATAAAGGTGCTGCATTCCGTATATATGGGTCCCCTGCCACCCGAACTGCAAAATGTCAAATCGCCTGGTTTCTCGCTGGTGTTTCCCCCGCTGGTTTTATCATTATTGTGCATCATTTTTGGCATTCTGCCAATAATTCCGCTCGGCAAATTGTTGGTGCCGACACTGTCATCCTCGATATCATCTATAATGGCAACTTTACCCAGCGGATATGAATTTGATGTGTTTTCAATCAAACTCGGCTCTTCATACTGGAATGTCGGGTTGGCGGTTCTGCTTATGTTTCTTGGAGTTGTCATCGCCTGGCTATACTATGCTATGGGCAAAGCATTTAAGACGAGAAAAGCCCGTGCTTTTGTGGGCGGCATCAAACCTGGAACACTTGCGGGCTATCACACATTTACGAATGAAGCAATGCGCGTTCCTGGAACAGGCTTTTACAACACAATTGCCGAACTTCCCATATTCAGGTCAATCCTTCCTTCTGCAAAGGAAGGACTTTTTGACCCCTATGAATACTTAAATAGAATCGGAAATGCAATTTTTGTTAACCCATTGAAATTGCTGCACAATGGAATTTTATCATCATATCTATCCTGGGCAATTATAGGTCTTGTGGTGGTTTTCATTGTGCTTATTCAGGGATATTTCTAAGAAAATAACCGAGGAGGCAGTCTTTATGCTTCTATTTGATATTATCCTTATATTTATGATTATTGGAACAATTATCGCGGTGGAAACAAAGAATATGCTTTCCGCTGTGGTTGCGGTTGGTGCAGTTGGCTTTGGCGTTAGTCTTCTGTTTCTCTATTTGCGAGCGCCCGATATTGCGATAACACAGGTCATAGTGGAAGTCTTGAGTTTGATTATCCTCATCCGTGTTGCCACCCATGTGGACAATGTAGCAATAGAAAGGCGCATTGACAACTTCGCAAATATGACAGGATTGATATTTATCGGGCTATTCATCGCCTTCTGCATCTGGGCGTTCACTGATGTAATTCCCTTCGCAAATCCGCTTATGAGAGTGAGCCAGCATTATCTCGATGCAGGATTAAGGGAAACTGGTGCGGCAAATATTGTGGCAGCAGTAATACTTGACTATCGTGCTTACGATACACTCGGCGAAGCGGTGGTGATATTCACTTCCATTCTCGGTGCATTCGTTATCCTTCGGAGCAAGGGGAAGAAGAAACTTTCCGAAGAGGACGATATTACCGTGGGAATATTAGAAGACGCATAGGAGGAAAAATTATGAAACAGGATATAATCGAAGAAATCACTCACGACCGCAGCACTGGGATGACTTTAATTGTGAAAACCGTTGCGAAGATTATGATAGCAATGATGTTGTTGTTTGGTTTCTATATTATAATTTATGGTCATCTCACGCCTGGCGGCGGATTTGCTGGCGGAGTTATCATCGCGATTGCCTATGTTCTTATGATGCTCGCATTCAGCAGAAAAGTCGCGCTTAAGAAATTGAGCAATTTCTGGGCGTCGATTTTCGATAATCTCGGAATGCTGGCATTTATCGTAATAGCATACATTGGTCTTGGTTTCGGATACTTTATGTATAATTTCATCTGGCACGGGAATCCATTTCATCTCATCTCCGCAGGAATTATACCGCTGTGCAATATAGCAATTGGGATTAAGGTCGGAGCGGCTCTGTATGCGATATTTATCGGACTTTCCATATACGGCAGAATCACCACAAAAGAGGAGGAATAACAATGCTTCAATATCTGCTCGATATGATAATATTTGCTCTGGGGATATACTGCCTTATTGCAAAGAGACATATTATAAAAAAGATAATAGGTATGTGCATAATTGAGTATTCCATAAATTTATTCCTGATTCTCCTTGGATATCGTATGCACGGAATTGCGCCTATAATTCTTCCTGAAATGAACAATTCCTACTTTGCGCAATATTCAGTTGACCCTTTGCCTCAGGCACTGGTTCTGACGAGCATCGTCATCGGTCTGGGAACGCTTGCACTTATGGCTGCTTTTGCGATAAAACTTTATGAAAAATATAGAACATTTGATATGAGCGAAATTCATCGTCTTCGTGGGTAGCGGAAACAAAAAAATTATATAGAAGGAGCATAATATGACAAGTAGCATTTTGCCACTTTCGGTAGCATTACCGCTTCTTTCGGCGGTGCTGATACTAATAATAGGCAAGTTCTGGAAAGGCGTCGGAGCATTTATAGGCGTTGCCTGCGGTGTAGTTACTCTATACTTTGCGATTGCGATGTTCGACATCCCTGATGGCTCATACTGGATGGGCGGATGGATACCGCCTGTCGGGATAGTTCTCGCACTCGATTCTTTGAGCAGACTGCTGTTGCTCGTGGTCAACACGATTGCATTTTTCTCGCTCGTTTACTCGGTTACATATATGCAAAAATACACCGCACAGGAGAAGTTTTATGCTCTATTTATGCTTATGCTTGCGGGGATGAACGGCGTCGTTCTCACAGGCGATATGTTCAATCTTTTTGTCTTTCTCGAAATAGCATCGCTTGCCAGTTATGCGCTTGTCGGTTTTGGTGTGGAAGCAGAAGAACTTGAAGCAGGGTTTAAATATCTCATATTGGGTTCGGTGGCATCCACAGCAATTCTCTTTGGAATAGCATTTATCTATAATCTCACGGGCACGCTCAATATGGCAGATGCAGCGCGTTTTATCAGCGGACTTATGCCCAATCGTATGCTCTTATTCGCTGCTGGTTTTTTCGTCTTCGGATTTGGCTTGAAAGCGGGGCTTGCTCCGTTCCACGCCTGGCTGCCCGATGCTCATCCATCTGCGCCCGCGCCAGTTTCCGCAATGCTTTCCGGTGTCCTCATAAAGGCACTTGGTATTTATGCGCTCACACGGGTTATTTTCACCGTTTTTGGCGCGCCAGAAACAATTTTGCAAATCGTTCTGTGGATGGGGGTGCTTTCCTCTGTGGTCGGTGGATTGATGAGCCTGGGACAAAATGACCTGAAGAGAATGCTGGCATTTTCTTCCGTCAGTCAAATCGGATATGTGGCAATGGGAATTGGTCTGGGAACTCCGCTTGGCATCGCAGCAGGATTATTCCATCTATTCAATCACGCGATTTTCAAAGGACTTTTGTTCCTGAGCGCAGGGTCGATTGAACACTCCACTGGTACCAGAGACCTCCGGCAGATGGGCGGACTTATGAAAAAACTGCCAATCACAAGTTTATCAACTGTTGTGGGCAGTCTCTCCATATCGGGAATACCGCCTTTCAATGGATTTTTCAGCAAACTTTTCATAATAATAGCGCTGATACAGGCTAAAGCGTTTATCCCGGCTGCAATCGCAATTATAGTTTCCTTCATAACACTTGCATATTACGCCAAAATTCAGAGGTTTGCGCTGTTCGGTCCTTTGCCAGCGCTGTTCAAAAAACTGCACGAAGCACCGTTTACTATGGTGTTTTCCCTCATCGCACTGTCGCTTATGTGCATATTTGTGGGACTATACTATTCCTTCTTTATGGATACCCTGTTTCATCCTGCTGCCAGCGCTGTTATTGAACAGACAAAATATATTTCTATGATATTGGGAGGTCTATAAATGAAATTCATAGGAGAATTCATAATTTTATTCGGTGTCTGGCTTCTTTTGACCTGGACACTTGCCCCGGCACAGGTCATAGCGGGCGCTGTGATTACACTTCTCGTCATCGGGCTTGTGGGAGACCTGTTCGTGTTCAAAGCGCGGGCGCTGAACCCTATAAGAATTTTCTGGGCTATACTCTATGTTCCCTATCTGATGTGGTATATAATTCTGGCGAATTTCGATGTGGCATACCGCGTTATAAGTCCCGAACTGCCAATTCGCCCCGGCATCGTGAAAATCAAGACATCGCTCAAATCAGATATGGCAAAAACTGCTCTGGCAAACTCCATAACACTCACGCCAGGAACTATGACGGTCGATATAAAGGACGATGAACTATACATTCACTGGATATACATACACGGAAAAGATGTCCATCAGTGGACAAAATCGATTGTCGGCAGGTTTGAACCAATGCTCAGGAGGATATTCGAATGATACAGATACTTATCTATATACTGGTATTTGCGGCGTTTTTATGTCTTTACCGTATGGGGAAAGGTCCAACGCCGTCGGACAGAGCGGTTGCCCTCGATATTCTCGGCACGCTGATGGTCGGTTTTTGTGCTCTATCTGCGATTACGACAGGAAAGGACTTTTACATCAATATAGGGATTTCCTGGGCACTGCTGTCCTATGTCGGAACTATTGCCCTGGCAAAATTCCTGGAAAATCGCAGTTTCGACGAATGAAATTCGAAATTTATGGAGGTTTAGCAAAATGTTCTGGGATACACTTGGATACATAGTAATAGCCGTTGGTGTGTCGTTCGACCTGCTTGGCACGATTGGTCTCGTTCGCCTTCCGGATGTGTATAATCGTCTTCAGGCAGCGACAAAATGCGTCACTCTTGGAACTGCATTTCTCCTCATCGGAGTTTTCATCGTATCGGGTTTCAATGCGATGGGCATTAAAGCACTTGTTTGCGCTGCTTTTGTTCTAATAACATCGCCGACTGGCGCACACGCATTGGCGCGCGGTTCTCACAGGGGCGGCGTGAAATTGTGGGAAGGTTCCGTCAAAGATGTTTATGCAGAAGACAATCCTGAATGACAGGCCGATTGATATAAACAGAAATTTCAGGACGATGTTGTGAAGTGAAAAATCACAATGACTGACAAATGAAAACAGCGGCAAAATTTTATTAAATAAAATATTCGGGAGGATAAATTGAAAAAGCCAAAATTAAGAGAACTCGGCGAAGCAATCAAGGCGGTCATCAAGGGACCATATACGACGAAGTTTCCCTTTGTTGCACCGTCGATATATCCTGAATTTCGCGGAAAACCTGTCTTCGTGGAAGAAAATTGTATTCTCTGCGGCGCCTGCGAACAGATTTGCCCCGTCGATGCCATCGATGTGAGGGACATCATAAACGACGATGGAACCGCAACAAGAATTATGCATAGAAATTACAACCAGTGTATCTGGTGCAGTATGTGTTCGCAACTATGCACAGTCGGGGATGGAAACATCTTCGGCGATAAAGCAGGAATCAAAATTACAAACGAATTCGACCTATCAACCCTCGACAAGGAAACCGCACAGGAACAAATCGAAGGTGAACTCGTGCTGTGTGAAAAATGCGGAAAACCCATCACATCGAAGAAACATCTGCTGTGGCTTGCAGAACGACTTGGCACAAAGGCATTTCAGAACCAGACATTGTTCCTGACGAAGATGAAGGAACTCGGACTGACAGATGAAGAATATCCATATACGACAGACGAAATTCTGCGCGAAGACCTCAATAAAATTCTGTGCCCATCCTGCCGCAGAGCCGCAATGATGAAAGAAGACTGGGGATTTTAAACATTGGATACCGCCTGTAGTTTTATGGTTTTTATGATAATGTAGCAATCTTTTGCAGAAATTGATGCCGGAAGTTAGAACATTGGACATTGCGGCGATAATCAACTCTCGGCAGAGCAAATTCCCCTGTGGGAACGACTCCTGGATGAAAAAATACTTTTTCCTTGAACCCGGATAAAATAAAAAAAGAGAGACAGCCGCAGCCATCTCTCTTTCAATTCGCAGAGATAAACTCACACAATAAATAAATTAGAAAGCAACGCCAAAGCCAAAAGAGGCTTCAGTTCCGCCAACGGGAACATCCGTTTCCACTTTGTATGAACCATAATCCTCTTCGTATGAACCTGTTACCAATCTCTGCACGACTTTCGCGTTGAAGCAGATGTTGTTCATAATGTAAACTTCTCCGCCGAGACCGAAGACAAAACCAAACCCGGTTCCATAATCAATTTCCGTAGTTGTGCTGCCGGATTCCTCCTTATCCTTTGCGTTAACGATGCTGACACCGAACATTGGATAAACAATTCCATCGCCCTTGCCAAGTGAAACAAAAGGCGCAGCCATAATGTCGAACGCAAAACCACTTTCCCCCCACGAAGATGTCGTCGTCGTGGAACCCGATGTTCTTTTAGAATCATAGGATTTTGAGCCGAGTTTGAACTGGAGAATACCGCCCACTCCTCCAATATTCCTCAAATACGGATGAATATACACCGCACCGCCATATGTCATAACCTGTGTTTGACCGAGTTGCTCATCACCAAGCTCGAATGTTATCGACGCCACTTTTGGTGCAGCAAACAAAACACCGAACATCAAGACAACTGCAATCACAACTGCCACCAGTCTCATAACGCCTCCTTTGTTGAAGTTTGCAAACTAAAATTCACATAAATGCAGTAAGAAAATACGACAGATTACGATTGTGTCAAGATTAAAATATGTTGTAAAAGCACAAGAATTAATTCGTATATCTCAGATGGGAGCTCTTGATAAAATCAGGCGAATATGCCTTAGGACAAATGATTCAGAAGCATCTTCGCTGACATCTGGCAGAATGGATTTATTTATTTCAGCGTAAACTTAATTGGCTGTCGCCACCTAACGCGAACCTTTCTATCCCGCTGTTGTCCAGGCGAAAACTTCCACCTGTATATAGCGTTGAGTGCTGCTTCTTCAAAAATTCCTTCGGGGCGAGCTGCAACTATTTTCGCACTCCCAGGAAGAACATCGCCTGTGGTATCAATGACAAATTCCACAATAACAGCCCCTTCAAGACCAGATTTCTTTGCAATATCGGGATATTTTGGTTTAGGTGTGCTCAAAACTCTGGGCTTAATTTCAACCTTAACCCAATCGACTTCATCGACCTGTGTGGGAACTTCAGGCGGCGGCTCTTCCACATCGAGTTCCGTCGTGGCTATCTCGACTGTATCTGCCTGTTCCTCATCCTCCGTCTCGATTACTTCGGCAAGCCTGGGCTTCGGCGCTTCCTGTTTCTGTATCTCCTGCTTCGTAATCGGAACATCCTCAACTTCGATTGTCGTCTGATATTCCTGCACCTTCAACGGCTTAACCTGAACCTTCTGAAAAGTGATGAATATAAGCAACATCGCAAGCAATGTTATAATGGTAGATTTTCGCCTGACTAACGGTATCCAGTTGCGAAGGTCTGCTTTTGGTTCGCTATATTTCATATCGCATCATCTCCCTGTGGAGATTTCCCTATCAAACATCTTTAAAGTTTAAGATATTCTTCCAATTAAAAAAATATTCTTCCACTTACATCAGGTCCGACTATGAAACCTCATCCCTTTGAAAGAGTTGCGAAGTTCACTCGCAGTGCATTGGCATCCTTCAATTTTTCCAGCAGCCTTGCCACCACACCATACTTCGACCGCGCATCCGCTCGAATTGAAACAATCGTAGCAGGGTTTTCAATCATCTTCTTCTTTAATATAGGCGTCACCTGTTCAAGATTGACCATCATATCGTCGATGTTGATATGGTTCTGTGCATCTATCCAGATGTGCGTAATCATCCTCTTTCGCTCAATTTTCTTCGTCGCCTTCGCAGCGGGAAGTTCCACCCGCAAACCCTGATACTGCTTAAACACCGTAACTGACATAAAAAATATGAGCAGAAGAAACACAATATCGGCAATAGACGCAGTTGGTATTTTTGATGAACTCTTATTCTTTGCCTCTATCTTCATAATCTACCTTTCCCCAATGTTATTATATCGACCGCACCGAAACATTTCAAGTGTAAACTGGCTTAACCATCAGAAAACAGGCGTAGCCAGAGACAGAATTTCCTTGAACTTCGGGTCTTCCTTCTTGAGTTCTTCAAAAGCAAGTTTTATTTTATCAAGAACATCCACCATCGCACTATATCTGGCTTCCACATCGGTAATGAGTGATACAATTGGGTCGGGATTTCTCACCCCCTTTTTAACAAGATTATTCTTCTTCTCCTTAAGTTTCGCCTTAATTTTATCCTCCAATTGGTCCAACGGGACGATTTCCTCGCCAATGAGAACCTTACCTTCTGCATTTATATATATCGACAGAACTTTCTCCTTTGAAATTCTTGCCTGTTCTCCTGGCGGTGGAAGCGTAATTCCCAGCCCCTTATCGGGGTTCATCGATGTGGTGACCAAAAAGAAAATCAATAGCAAAAATACAATATCAGCCAGCGACGCCGTTGGTATCTCAGCTTCCTTTTTATAGTGCTGCTTTTTTTGAATTTTCAGCGCCATTATCCCTCCGCTCTCTTGAGAACTCCCATATCGATGAGATTTTCGACGAGCTGATTTGCAGCATCTTCCATATCGACAATCATCCCATCGATGATTGCGATGAACCAGTTATAAAAGAACTGCATAGGAATTGCTATTGCAAGCCCAAAGAATGTCGTCAAAAGGGCAACAGAAATACCGCCTGCAACTTCGGAAGGAACGATATCGTTGGACTTTGCAATCTGGTCGAATGCGATAATCATTCCCTGAACAGTTCCCAGAAATCCCAGCATCGGCGCGATAGCAATAATTGTTGAAAGCCAGGTCATCCCCTTTTCAAGAATTCCTATCTGGATTGCCGCTTCATTTTCGATAGATGATGTAACATATTCAAGCCCTTTATCGACTCGCGAAAGCCCAGCGTGGAACAACGCAGAGACAGGACCACGAGTTTTTTCGCAAACCTTTATAGCATCATTAACATCACCCGATTTGACCTTCGCAAGAATTGTCTGTAAAAACTTTTTGCTATTTATCCTGGCTCTAAAGAGCAACCACAGTTTTACAATTGCAATGATAAGCCCGATAATGAAGAGGAAAAGAAGGGGCCACATCAGAAATCCACCCTTATTGAAGTAATAAACCATAATAACTCCTTTCCTTATCGTTTGAGTTATTTTTAGAAATATATTTCATTTAAAATATGTG
>JAGHAI010000229.1 GCA_021161555.1 bacterium | reverse complement strand
GTATAATTAGGCAGTTCCTCTAATCGCTTATGTAATAATAGAATAAGTGCAAGACTTTATATTAAGAATGAAGTAATTGCTAAAATCTTTTGATTATTAGGGTAAATATAGCTGTATAAACAAAAGATATACGAATAAAATACGAATTTCCTTGTAAAAAGTGAATAAATTTAATATTTTTTTACTGAAAAATAGATAGTATAAAATTCAAGGGGATGAAAAATGGAGATGGTAAAAGTTTCCCTTGGCGGCAATGACAGTCTTAAAAGTGAATACGAGCTTATTATCATTGGTGGTGGTCCAGCAGGGCTTACTGCTTCTATGTATGCCGCTCGTGCCAGAATTGACCACATTCTTATGGAAAAGAATCCTATTCCTGGCGGGCAAATTGTCAACACTGAAAGCGTTGAAAACTATCCCGGGTTTGAAGAGCCTTTGAGCGGTTTCGAACTTATGGAAAAATTTCGCACACAGGCAAGGAATTTTGGAGCCAAAATCGTGAACGCAACCGTATCTGCATTAACGAAAAGCACTGATTTTTTCAATATTAAAACGGACATTGGAGAAACAAAGGCAAAAACGGTTATCATTGCTTCAGGAGCATCCCCCAGAAGAATGGGAATTGAAGGGGAAGAAAAGTTCATCGGTAGAGGAATTTCCTTCTGTGCTACCTGCGATGCCGCATTGTATAAGGATAAAAAGGTCGCTGTCATCGGTGGCGGAGATGCAGGCCTTGAGGAAAGTATGTTTTTGTCAAAATTCGCATCGAGTGTGATTGTATTCGAGATGATGGACCACCTTAATGCGACCAGGATAATTCAGGAACGCGCTCGAAAAATTTCTAAAATTGAAGTGAAGCTGTCGAGTGCTCCTGTGGAAGTCATCGGAGATGATGTCGTGCGAGGACTTATCGTTAAAAATCTTAAAGATGACACGACAGAACAAATTGATGTCGATGGGATTTTTGTATTCATTGGAATTATTCCCAACACAGATTTTATTGAGATAGATGAAGTGGAGCGCGACAGGGGAGGATTTGTAATCACCGACGATAATATGATGACGAAGGTTCCGGGTCTTTTTGCCGCTGGCGATGTGCGTTCAAAACTCCTGCGGCAGGTTTCTACATCTGTGGGAGATGGTGCAATGGCTGAATTTGCCGCACAGAAGTTTCTCGAAAATTTTTAACATTATATAATATCTTGAAATATAAATATAGGTGATGTTTGCGGAGATGATAAAAATAGCGTTCCGCTCTATATGGGCGCAGAAAGCCCGCAGTATTCTTGTTGCCATTGGCGTGGCAATTGGAGTTATCGCTGTTGGTGGAATGACGACTGCGGCTCTTTCTATTCAATCGGGGTTGCATAAGCAGCTTTCGATGATGGGAACAAATACATTCACTGTTATGAGAATTTCGCCATTTATGTTTATGCCTGGCGCCGGAGGAAATCGGAAAAAATGGCGCGAAATGTGGCGAAGACCTAAATTGGAAATAAGTTATCTGCCGACACTCAAAGAAGGTTGTCCATCATGCGAAAAAATCGCTCCATTTATAAAATACCCATTAAACAATACTGTTTCACTCGGGAAGAATAAACTGGACGATACCACTGTTCTCGGTGTTGTGCCGGATTATAATGGAATAACAAATGTTACAATCGGTTTCGGAAGATTTTTTGACGATAACGACATACAGCACCGAAGATATGTCTGTATCATCGGGCAAACAGTTCTAAACGAACTCTTTAAGGGAGCGAATCCAATCGGAAGAAAGATAAAACTCCGTGGGATACCGTTCACGATTATCGGTGTATCGAACCCAATCGGAAAAGTTTTTGGACAGGATAACGATAATTTCGTTCTAACTCCCATAACGACAGCATTGCACCACTGGCACGGATGGTGGGGAATTATGTATCTCGTCAAAGCAAAGCCGAAAATGTTTCAGCAGGCAATAGATGAAGTTACGATTACATTACGAAATTTACGCAATCTGAAGGGTTCCGATGAGAACAATTTTGACATTCTCACACAGGATATGCTTATGAGAATGTTCAATGTTATTCTGGGTGCTGTTTATGCTGTTGGCGTGGGAATAGCGTTGATGAGTCTCCTTGTTGCAGGAATAGGAATTATGAATGTGATGTTCGTTTCCGTATCGGAGCGCACTAAGGAAATCGGCATAAGAAAAGCCTGCGGTGCAACTCCAAAGAATATTATGCTCCAGTTCACAATTGAGGCAGCGATAATTGCTCTAATTGGTGGATTGGTTGGTATGAGCATCATTTATGGGTTGATACTTCTGTTTGGAAGGGCAGTTCCGTTTGAAATATCATTAAATATCACCGTGCTATTGTTCGGGCTGTTTTTTTCGGCAGGTGCAGGAGTAATTTTTGGATTTTTCCCCGCAAGAAAAGCGGCAAAGCTGCCACCTGTATATGCCTTAAGATGGGAATAAGGGAAACATAAGAGCGTCAGATGTTTAAAATTTCTTGACAATTTGAAGTTGTGAACTCATATTTTGAACGAGGCGGCATAGCTCAACTGGTCAGAGCAGCGGAATCATAATCCGCGTGTTCGGGGTTCAAGTCCCTGTGCCGCCATTTTTTTATTTAATGCGAGTTTTTGCCCATCGTTTTGTGGATGAAATGCGAAATTATCTGAATTTTGTATTTATCCAGTTGCCGGTAAAGTGGGTCATCGCTATGACAAGTATTGCTATTAGTAAATGTTCCATCACAACTCCCCAGCGCTTCACATTTTGTTCCTTTGCGAGCTGGAAGCTAAAAATTCCGAGCAGAAGAAAGCCCCAGATAACGCTCACGATGACCGCTGTCCTGAGTTTTAGAAGGACAATCGGCACGAGAAATGTTAGGGCGAATATAAATTTTGAAAGGAAAGTTGCTATCGTGGATTCCCAGATTTCTCTTGTGGTATGTTTATTTTCAGACTCTTCTGATATGTGTATTCCCAGTGCATCGGAAAATGCGTCGGCTATTGCTATGGTGAGAATGCCACCAATCACAACTATTTTTGAATGAGTTCCAGAATTCAAGCCGACCATCAAGCCGAGAGTTGTAATTACCCCGGATGTCAGCCCAAAACTAAATCCTGTTTTTAGTGAATGTTTCATAATGTTCTTGAGGCGGTGTTTTGTAACGGAAAAGTATTGTGCTTATATTTTATCTGCCATAAAATTTTTCCGCTTCGTCTGCTTTTTTATTCCACCATTCGACTTTTTCTCGATACCAGAGTATTGTTTCTTCAAATTTTTTAAAAAATTTTGCCTGCGGTTTCCAGCCGAGTTTTTCTATTTTAGACCAATCCACGCAGTATCTTCTATCGTGTCCCGGGCGGTCTCCTGTGTGTGATAATAATTCTATCGGTTTGTCAAGAATATTTAGAAGAGTTTCTGTGATTTCTATATTTTCGTGCAGTTCGGATGCGCCGATGTTGTATATTTCCCCTATCTCACCTTTGCGGAGAAGGAGCAGAAGCGCACGGCAATTATCTTCCACATAAAGCCAATCCCGAACATATTTGCCGTCGCCATATAATGGCAAATTTTTATTTTGCATCGCAAGAGCGACAAAGCGAGGGATTAGTTTTTCCGGATATTGATATGGACCATAATTATTTGCGCTGCGGGCAATTATGATGGGAACATCGAAGGAAACCAGATAGGCATTGCACAGCATATCCGCCGCTGCCTTCGATGCAGAATAAGGGCTCGATGGCTTGAGGATTGCGCTTTCGTCAACTGAACCCGAAAGAACCGGACCATAGACTTCATCGGTGGAGATGTGCAGAATTTTCTGCGGTTTCAAATCGCGCGCAACTTCAAGAATTGTTCTCACTCCTTCGATGTTTGTGCGCATAAACTGCGATGCATCGGCAAGGGAGCGGTCAACATGAGATTCCGCCGCAAAGTTGACGACCCAGTCCATATCGGACATCGCATTTCTGACATCATCTGCAATGGCAATGTCGCCCCGAACAAATTCAATTTTATTGTCGTCCAGAATATCTTCGAGATTGTCGAGGCTGCCCGCGTAAGTTAGCTTGTCGAGAATGCGGATGTGTTCAACATCATCCTGTTTGACGAGCAGACGAACAAAATTAGAACCGATAAATCCTGCTCCGCCTGTTACAAGTATGCTAAATCCCATTTCAGGCTCCTGTGAATATCTATATGAAAAAATATTCGCAGAGGCTATTTTGTCAAAAGGATTTTCTTCATAATCTTTTCTCCCTTCCACTTCAATTTTGCGAAATATACTCCGCCTGGAATGTTATCACTGCCCCATAAGATTTTTCCGCTGCCATGGATGTTTTTTCTGAAAACACATTTTCCCAGCACATTGATGCTGCGCATTTTTCGTTTAACACCATATTCTCAGCGTGTATTGTCGCTGACTCTTTTGAAGATTTTTGTCTATTTCGCCCAGCCCGGTAGTACTCCCGTATGAATGCCCAGCGCTGGCATTCCAATAAAATACATAACAAGCAGCACAACTATTATGCCTGCTATGTTGAGCAAAATTCCCGCCTTCACCATTTCCTTGATTTTGAGCTGTCCCGAGCCGAATACGATTGCGTTCGGCGGCGTTGCCACGGGGAGCATAAACGCGCAGGTATCGGAAAGTGTTGCAGGAATCATAAGCAGTCTGGGGTCAACGGACATTCCCACTGCTGCGGAAGCAAGAATTGGCAGCATCAATGTTGCCGTTGCAGTGTTGGATGTGAATTCCGTTAAAAATGTCATAGTCGTCGATATGGCGATTATCAAAAGGGGAGTGGACAAATTTCCAAGCCCTGCAAGGTTTGTCCCTATCCATTTTGATAATCCCGATGAGCCGAATGCAGAAGCATCGGGAAAGATATTTCTCATCTGACCAGCAAGAACGATATTGGGGGGTGTTCCAACGAGAGTTGCTATACCGCCCACGGAGGCGCCATAGGCAATTCCCAAAAAGAGCGACTTGGCGAAATGTGTTCCCTTTTTGCCGAGTTTATCCACCACAGCCAGCGCGATGGGCAGCATAATCATCGTGGAAGCAGTGTTTGAAATCCACATAGATAAAAACGCCGTGGCGAGGATAAATCCAAGCACAATTCTCCTCTGTGCAGTGCCGACGGCGAGAAGTATATTTATGGCAATTCTCCTGTGCAGATTATGTCGTTCCATCGCTCTGGCGATGAGGAAACCACCGAGAAACAGAAAAAGGTTATTTGATTAACTCTTTGAAATATAACCCAGTACCTTCTTTCCGCAATTACTTCTACACAGCTTAAATTTACTATAACCTAATTTTCATATATTGCCTGCTGCGACCAATATTTTTGTTATTGCGACCACTGCGGCGGTTTCTGCGCGCAGTCTTGCATTTCCAAGCGATAGCGGAACCGCATCAAACTCCGAAAGTTCTCCTTTCTCTATGTTCGAAAGTCCGCCTTCCGGGCCCACAATGATGCAAATTCTTGCGCCGTCAATTGTCATTCTTTTGGGAACGGAAGGAACTCCATCGGGGTCGGCGTATATGATGCCGTCGAAATTTTTTCCGAAATTTTTTAAAAAATCGCCAAAATCTATTGGGTTATATATCATCGGCAGGAACGCTCGTTTTGATTGTTTCATCGCGCGAAGGGAAATTTTTTCCAATCTGTCGATGAACTTTGTCTCGTTTCCCAATTTTTTCTGAGAATATTTCATATATATCGGCGCAAATGCGGAAATTCCTATCTGAACGGACCAGTCGAGGGCGGTTTCGATGTTCTTGCTCTGCAGAATTCCAATTGCAAGCGTCAAATCGATGGAGGGCTGATTGACCGATTCTACTTCTTCTATGATTTCTGCAACCGCACCTTTTGAATGAATTTTTTCCAGTTTGCAGCGAAATAATTGTCCTATGCCGTTTGCAACAAAAAATTCGTCTCCCGATATCGCGCGAAGCACATCCGCAAGATGATGCGATTCCTCGACATCGAGAAATACTTTTACACGACTGAAATTTTCCGGCGGTGAGTAAAAATATGTGGTTTTTATCAACATTTTTAAAATAATAATTTTTTCAAAGCAACAGGGCACGAGGAATAAATTTATTGTCTATCAATATTCTGATACGCCAAATCGTTTGAGCAATTTTGATATTGTGCTTGTTTTCGGTCGTTCTTCTGTTTTAAAAAATTCTTCCAGCAATTTTCTTTGTCTTTTAGAAAGTTTTTCGGGCACGATGAGTATTATCTGCACGAGCATATCGCCGCGCTTTCCCGTGTGAATGTCGGGCAATCCTGCTCCTTTGATGGGGATAATATCGCCAAATTGTGTTCCCGGCGGAATTTCAACCTTATGTTTTTCGCCGCCCAATCCTTCAATCTCAATTTCGCCTCCAATAGCAGCAAGTATTGTGCTTATTGGCAATGTGGTAACTATGCTATTCCCGCGTCTTGTGAATTTTTTGTGTTTTTTTTCTCTGACCACCACGAAGAGGTCGCCGGAAAAACCGCCACCAGTGCCAGAATTTCCCTTTCCAGGTATTCTCAGAACTTTTCCATCCTCGATGCCAGCGGGGATTTTTATCCTTATTTTTTCGGTTGTTTCAATTCTACCTTCGCCGCCGCATCTATGACAGATTTTGGAAGGTTTTACGCCAGTTCCGCGGCAGGTTGGACAGGTCACAATTCGTGTGACAGTTCCGAAGAACGAACGCCCTACCTGGCGAAGTTGACCGGTTCCGCCGCATTGAGGACATCTTTCCAGACTTTCACCTGGCGGATATCCTTTGCCATTGCAATCGGGACAGGTGATATAATGACGCAGTTTTATCGTCTTTTCGGTGCCAGTAAGAACTTCTTCCAGAGAGACATCCACGGCAACTCGCAACGATTCCCCCTGACGAGAATAGTCCTGCCGCTTGTGGCGAAAGTTATCGCCCCACATATCGCCAAATATCTGTGAGAAAATATCGAATGCATCGGATAAGTCGAATCCGCCGAAGAACTGGTCGTAATCGAAAATGTCGCCTCTGTCATAGGCACTTCTCTTCTGTGGGTCAGAAAGTATTTCATATGCTTCAGAAATCTGCTTGAATTTTTCCTCAGCGTGGGGGTCTCCGGGATTCCTGTCGGGGTGATATGTCATAGCGAGTTTTCGATATGCCTGTTTAATCTCGTCAAGGCTGGCATCCCTGGATACTCCGAGAACTTCGTATGGGTCTATTTTCGTTCTTCGTGCCATAATCGTTAATTTATTTAGTTGCTGAATAATATATTTATGAAAGAGAAATGAGCAAATGAAATATTTATCAATTCGCCGAAAAATTTTTTTAACAATAATCCGTTTCTTGCATTAAATCAATTTGATAACATAATTACTTAAACTATATTTATAAAATTATCTCATAATATATTGTAGCACCATTAGATATAATTATCATCTATGGAAGCAATTCCAATTCTTTCGCACAGGGCTTTATCATTCAATAAAGTTTTCGTTTCCCCGTCATAGATTATCGTTCCGTTGAGCATCGCAACTGTGCGGTGTGCGATTTTTGATAGAATGTTAGTATTGTGCGTAATTATGAGAACCGCTTTTCCACTCTGCGCAAAGTTTTTTATTATTTCTATGACTCTAATTGTGCCGTCGAAGTCGAGGGTGGCGAATGGTTCGTCGAGGATGAGCAAATCGGGCTGCACGGCAAGAACGCCAGCAATTCCAACGCGCCTCTGCTGACCATCGGACAGTAAAAATGGCGAGCAGTTCCACAGTTCTGAAAAAATTCCCAATGCTTCGAGCGACTTTTCAGCGGAAATACGCGCATCGGGAAGATGCAGGTTTTCAGGACCATACATAACATCTTCCATAACTGTGTCGGCAAAGAGTTGCCGCTCGGGAAACTGCATCGCAATTGCAACCCGACATTTTTTGTCGATAAATCCCTTTTGACTTTTTAAAATGCCTGCGATAATGAGTGCAAGTGTTGTCTTGCCGCTACCGCTGGAACCGACAAGGCCAATAACTTCGCCCTGATGAATTTCGAGGGAAATCGATTTTAAAATTTTTAATTGTCGGGGAACATAGCTAAAGGAGATGTCCTCCAATCTCATAAGAAGATTCCCGCGAGCAGGCATTTTTAAAGATTCTATTGGCGGTTCAATTTTTCTAAAACTTTTTGAATTGGCGATTTTTAAGTGTCCATTTTTTATAAAATATGTGCTGTCGTAATTTTTTGCTATCTTGCTCGATTGAGTGATGTGGATGATTGTGCTTTCGGCGGCAATGTCGTCAATTGCGGAAATCAGTGCTTTTTTTCCCCGAAGGTCGAGAAAACTTTCGGGTTCGTCGAGGATGAAAATTTCTGCACCTGTGGCGAGAGCCGATGCTATTGAAAGCCGTGCCTTCATCCCGCCTGAAAGCTCGAGCGGCGATTTTCCCGTATCGATTTCAAATTTTTCAATCAGATTTTTTATGCGAATAATTATTTCATCCCTCGGAAGGGCAAAATTTTCCGCGCCGAATGCAAGTTCACGAAAAATGCTGTCCGCAACGAAGCCGTCTTCGGGATTTTGAAAGACATATCCAATTTTCTTTCTGAAATTCTTTTCGGGAACATCCCATATCGAAACTCCATCGATAACGACCGAACCTTTTGAGGGCTTAAAAATTCCCGCAAGAATGAGTGAAAGCGTCGTTTTCCCTGAACCGTTTTCCCCCATAAGTGCAATTTTTTCGCCTTCATCCAGCGCCAGATAAATGTTTCTTAAAATGGGGGAGTCATCATATTCAAAGTAAACATTTTCCAAAAAAATTTTGCCCGCTCTTTTCATCGCGACCAAGATAAAATTTATCTTGCTATTTGCAATAGTAAATAACGGAGAAATGATGTGAAGAAATGTTTTTTGATGAGCAGATTGGCTGATTTATATAAGTCTTCTTATTTCAACGAGTTCATCTCTGATTTGCTTCAGCAGTTCGAGAAGGTCGTTGACATCCAGTTGTTTTGCCACGATTTCCTTTTTTCCCGCTTCTATTTCGTGAGATTTTTTGCGCATCTGGCGGATTTTGTTCTTGGCGCCTTCAATTGTGTATCCTTCGTCGTAAAGCAGCCGCTTTATCAGCAGAATCATTTCAATGTCCTTTTTCCGATATGCGCGGTTGCCCGCCCGATTCCGTTTTGGACGCAAAAATGGAAATTCCGTCTCCCAGTATCGCAATATGTGAGGTTTAAGCCCCGTGATTTCTCCGACTTCGGTGATGGAATAGTATAGCTTCTCACGAGTTCTTGTTTTTCTTGTTATCTTTGCAACCATTTATCTTTCTCCAAAAATCGGCTTTTCCGTTCCGGATAAAAGTCGCCTTATATTTTCTCTGTGCGTAAAAGTTATAAATATAGCCAGAACGATGCCTATGATTTTTGCCCATACATTTACATCGAGCAGGAACGAAATTCCCGCAAATGACCAGATGGCATTGAGCGATGCGGCTGAAATTCTTCTTGCAACAAGCGCCGACACGACGAAAACTCCAGACGCTATGATTGCGGGTATCGTTGCAATCATAATAGTTGCCCCAAAAGCAGTGCTGACGCCTTTTCCTCCGCGAAAACCGAGCCACACTGGAAAACAATGCCCCACAACGGCGAAAATGGCGGAAATTTCTCCTGCACCAGAAAATTTTAAAAGAACCGAAGCAAGGTAATATGCAAAAATTCCTTTGGCTATGTCGAGCAGTGCAACGACGATTGCCATCTTTTTGCCGAGAATTCTTGAAACATTTGTCGCGCCTGTGGCTCCGCTGCCCTGTTCTCTGACATCCCTCCCCGATTTGAGTTTGACAAATAAATAGCCAAATGGTATAGAACCAATTAAGTATCCTCCCGCTGCTGCTCCTGGTATATCGAGAAAGTTGCACATTTTTTTATTTTGTTTTCCGTCCTTTTGTATGAGAAAATCCAGAAATTATCGTTCAGTTTTGTCTCTGAATATCAATTTGAACGGCACACCTTCATAATCAAAAATTTTTCTTATCTGGTTTGTGATGTATCGCTTATACGATGGCGAAATTGCCCTTGCCATTTTTGCGAAGAAAATGAACTCGGGCGGTGCCACATCGTATTGAACGGCATAAAGTATCTTAGGTCTCCTTCCTCGATACACAGGCGGCGGATGTTCTTCCTGCAAAAACTGCACCAGTTTATTCAACTTTGCCGTCGGAATGCGTGTGTTCATCCTTTCGCCGATTTTGTCGATAATCTCCATAGTCTTTCGCACGCGAATTCCCGTAAGTGCCGATATAAACACAATTGGAACGAAGGATAAAAATGGCGCTTCAAATCTCATTTTCTCCTCGAACTCACGAAGGGTTCGCGATGTCTTTTCGGGAATTAAGTCCCATTTGTTCACGGCGATTGCAAGCCCTCGATATCTGTCCATAACAGTTGCGGCAATTCTCTTATCCTGCCTTGTGAAACCCTGAGTCGCGTCCACAATTAGAAGCACGACATCGCTCTGTTCAATAGCAGCAAGCGTTCTCAAGCCGGAAAAATATTCGATATCCTCGCGCTGTTTTCGAAAAAGTCCCGCAGTATCCACAATTTCGTATTCTTTACCGAAATATCGGAATCGTGAATTAACTGCATCTCGCGTGGTTCCAGGCTCGTGATGAACAAGCGCTACATCCTGTCCAAGCAATTTATTGACAAAGGACGATTTTCCCACATTTGGTCTTCCGACCACGGCGATTTTCAATATTTTTTCTTCGTCTCTTACAGCTGTGCTCGGCAAAACTTCGACAATTTTATCCAGCAGGTCGCCAATGCCATAGCCATATTTTGCCGATATTCTTATCGGTTCTCCCAGTCCGAATTTTTCTGCTTCTGCGCAGGACCAGTTGTCATTTCTGTCGTCGATCTTGTTTGCCACCACGATGATTGGCTTTTCTGCCTTCCGCAAGAAGTTGGCAACCTCAAAGTCTTCGGGATGAATGTCGTCTTCTACAACAAATATCAGCGCATTTGCCTGTTCCACAGCATTTTTAACGAGCCGAACAACTCCCATTTCAATTTCAGTCCGCGGGTCCGATAAAATTCCACCTGTGTCCACAAGCAAAAAGGTCTTTCCATTCCATTCAACCTGAGAATAATGCCTGTCTCGAGTTATCCCCGGTGCATCGTGAATAATCGCTATTCTTCTCCGGGTAATTTTATTGAACAGCGTTGATTTTCCCACATTTGGTCTGCCGACAATTGCGACGACCGGCAACTTCTTTGGATAGAAAGACATTTTGCCATAACTCTTTACATTTCAATGTGGTTTGTCGTTTATCTAAACTAACGATGAAACTAAATCCCTGCAATGCTATTGTATAATCATAGACACTTGGAAAGTCAAGGATAATTTTTACAAACATTGTTAAAGATGTTTACTATCATATTGAAATACATACTGTTATGCCTTTAAGAAAAATTTAAAAAAATTTTTGATATTGAATTGACATTCAGGTTTTTTTACATTATTCTGTATAATATATATAAAGAGTTTGATGTGATTTAAATAATACTTTAATAATTAAACAGTTATGAGGAATAAAAAATGGAAAGAAGATTTGTCCATCTTCACAATCACACAATGTACAGCCTCCTCGACGGAGCATGCCGACTGACAGAACTTGTAGAATATGCTCAAAAGTTAAATATGCCCGCCGTGGCGATGACAGACCACGGCAATATGTTCGGTGCTCTTGAGTTCTATCTAACTGCCAAAAAGTCGGGAGTTCACCCGATAATAGGACAGGAATTCTATGTTGCGGAGGGTTCTCGAAAGGATAAAGGGGAAAAGGAAATGGGAATGCAGGGAGGGTATCATCTGACAATACTTGCTGCGAATAACATTGGATATCACAACCTGATAAGATTATCATCTGTTGGATTTGTTGATGGATTTTACTATAAGCCCCGTATTGACAAGGAGATACTGCAAGAATATTATGATGGTTTGTTTGTTCTATCTGGATGTCTCCGCGGAGAAATACCGACGAAAATTCTCAGGGGAGACTATGATGGTGCAAAAAGAACTGCCCTGTGGTTCAAAGAAGTGTTCGGAGAAGATAAATTTTTCATAGAACTGCAAAATCACGGTATTCCTGACGAAGAAAAAGTGCTTCCTGAACTTGTAAAACTGGCGAGAGAACTCGGAATAAAAATGGTTGCGACAAATGATGTACATTATATCAAAAGAGAAGACGCTGATTTTCACGATAAGATGCTGTGTATTCAAACTGATAAAACTGTTGACGACAAAAACAGAATGAGGTTTTACAACGACCAGTTTTATTTAAAATCCGCGCAGGAAATGGAAAAAATTTTTGGAGAGATTCCAGAAGCGCTTGAAAATACGATGTGGATTGCCGAACGCTGCGATGTTTCCATTGAAATTGGAAAACTGAAACTTCCGCGATTTTCCCCGCCTGAAGAATTTTCATCGGTGGACCAGTATTTGGAATACAGGGCGAAAGAAGGCCTTAAGAAGCGATATAGTCAGATAACGAAAAAGATTGCCGAGAGGCTCGACTATGAACTCCGCATAATAAAGGAGATGAATTTTTCGGGTTATTTTGCAATAGTTGCCGATTTTACCGACACAGCGAGAAAGATGGGAGTTAGAATTGGTCCTGGTAGAGGTTCCGGCGCGGGAAGTCTGGTTGCATATACACTTGGTATAACTAACATTGACCCAATGAAATACGACCTTCTATTCGAGAGATTTCTTAACCCCGAAAGGGTGAATATGCCCGATATCGATATCGATTTCGATGATATAAATCGCGAGAAGGTCATTGAATATGCCAAGAAAAAATACGGTGAGGATGCTGTTTGCCAGATAATTACATTCAATACCTTAAAAGCAAGGGCAGCGATTAAAGATATCGGAAGAATTTTTAACCTACCCTTCAAAGATGTAAATGAAATCACATCACTTATTCCAGAAGATTCGAAGATTTTTATTGACGAAGCTCTTTCGCAATCGCCTCAGTTAAAGCGTCTTTACGATGAAGACCCCACCGTGAGAAAAATAGTAGATTATGCGAGAAAACTTGAAGGATTACCGAGAAACGCGAGTGTCCACGCTGCTGGTGTTGTGATAACACCAGGAAAACTGACCGATTATGTTCCGCTTTTTAGAACATCCAAAAAGGAAATAACTACCCAGTTTGAGAAAGATGCCCTCGAAAAAATTGGACTTCTCAAGATGGATTTTCTGGGACTGACTACGCTTTCCATTATAAACGAGACATTGAATTTAATTGAAAAGGGTTCTGGTAAGAAGATAGACATTGAAAAAATCCCCGAGAAGGATAAAAAGGTTTTTAAAATTTTTTCGAAGGGGGAAACAATAGGCATTTTTCAGTTTGAAAGCGAAGGGATGAGGCGTTATCTCAAACAATTAAAGCCCGATTCCATCGAAGATTTAATCGCAATGAACGCCCTGTATCGTCCAGGTCCAATGCAATATATCGACAGTTATATAGCTCGCAAGCACGGAAAGGAAAAAGTGCGATATCCACATCCCGATGTGGAAGATGTGCTTAAAAGCACTTATGGGATAGCGATTTATCAGGAACAGGTGATGCTTCTGGCACAGCGTCTCGCAGGCTACAGCCTTGGAGAAGCGGATATTCTGCGCCGCGCAATTGGAAAGAAAAAAGCAGAAATTATGTCCCAGCAGAGAAATGAATTTATTAGCAGAGCAGTTGAAAAGGGGCTTTCGGAAAAGGTTGCAAAAAAGGTTTTCGACATCATCGAAGAATTTGCGGGCTATGGCTTTAATAAATCGCACAGCGCTGCATACTCCGTTCTGTCATACCAGACCGCTTATCTCAAATGCTATTATCCTGAAGAGTTTATGGCAGCAAACCTGACATTTGCGCAAAAATCTGAAGAAATAAACAAATTCCTGAACGAATGCAGGAGAATGAAGATAAAAATTCTTCCGCCAGATGTGAACAAAAGCTCTGGCAATTTCATCGTTGAGGAGAAAGGCGTTAGATTTGGATTGAGCAAAATAAAGAATGTAGGTCAGGGGACAATTGACAGCATAATTGAAGCAAGAGAGAGGGTCGGCGGAAAATTTTCGGACATTTATCAATTTTTATCCGAAGTTGATGCCAGCGCACTGAACAAAAAAGCATTCCAATCCCTTATAAATGCTGGCGCATTTGATTCTTTGAATGTGGAAAGAAGCACACTCTACGCTTCGTCCGAAATGTTGTTAAAATGGCGACACAAAAAAGAAGGTGAAAAGAAAGCATTACTGCAGTCTTTGTTCGATGGTGATGATGAAAACGAAAATGTCGGTCAGCCAAATTTGCTCGATGTTCCCAGGTGGACGCCGCTCGACAGATTGAGCCACGAAAGAGAAGTTCTCGGAGTGTATCTATCGGGGCATCCGCTGGAGCATTTTAAGGATGAATTGCGTGCTTTTACAAGCGGGACTATCGAGGAAGTGATGGAGAAAAGTGCGGGAAAAGTTGTTAGGCTTGCCGGGTTGCTCACAAAATATTCCGCCAGAACGAAAAAAGATGGAACGGGGCAAACAGGCATCGGTTTTTTGCAGGATATCACATCGCAGATAAAGGTCATCTTTTATTCTCAGGTTATGGAGCGCGACCAGTTCTTTTTGACAAATGGTTCACTCCTGTGGCTGGAAGGGCGATTGCGTTCCGATACGGATAATACTGTGGTGTTGATTGTGGACAAAGTTATTCCTCTTGAACAGGTGCGCGAAAGTTTATGTCAGGCACTGCATATCCGTTTTCCTGCGGATATGGACGAAAAAAGCCTGAATAAAATTAAAAAAATTTTAGAAAAACACGCAGGAAATATCCCGCTTCATCTTCACATAATTCATAGTGACAGGACATACAAAGCCCGCTCGCTGGAATGTTCCACCGATGTATCCAAAAAATTGCTGGAAGGACTGCGAAAAATTCTCGGCGAAAATAATGTGTGGATTTCATAAATCTGCGCAATGAGAAATTCTTTTACCAGAATTTTGAATGAGATATCGCAGAACAGTCAGGATTTATGCTTGACTTTTTCGGGATTATTATAATATTAAAATTAATATCACATTAAAAAAAGAGG
>JAGHAI010000192.1 GCA_021161555.1 bacterium | reverse complement strand
TTACAATACCTGAAATTGCTCGCTATCGACGCATTCTATTAACCAACTTTTTCTAACAAGAACCATAAATATTAACGGAGCTTATTCAGACGAAAAAGCAATATACATAAGAAGTGATGGGCGGTTCGATTTCGATGGAGGGACTGTAAATAGAAATGCATCCTTAACAGATGATTACTACTATGTTGTTCATATAGAAAATGGCGGAGTTTGGGACCAGACAGGTGGAAATTTTTATATGACCAACAACAACACAGGCTGGTGGTGGGGCACGAGAGTTGAATCGGGTGGCATTTTGCAGATATCCGGCGGAAATTACTATAACGACGACAGAATTTACAACTATGGAACGGTAAATATTTCAGGAACAGGTCTGTTCCAGACAGGATATAATGGTACAACACCATATTTTTACAATTATGGTTCTGTTAATGTTTCAGGTGGAACGCTCGATTGCAATTATTATTTTTATAACTATGATGGCAGCACGCTCACACAAACCGGTGGAACAATAGATGTTGACAGAGATATGTACAATTACGATGGAACTGGCACATTGGTCAATTTTGCAGGCGGCACAGCAACGATAGGTTCAAATTCAGGCGACTATTGTCTTCGCGTTGGATATTCAGGAAGCGGAAGCGGTGAAACAAGAATATCCGGCGGAACAGTAAATACAGACCATATGCGTGTATATTCCGTTGGATTGTTCAATATGACAGGTGGTACATTAAACATCACCGATGCTTCCAATTTTGACAGCGGGCTCGGAAACGGATATGGTGGTATGGATGTTGATGGCACTGCCAATGTCAGTGGTGGAACTGTAAACATCGCTGCCGATTGGGAAGGCTGGGGTGGAACATCCACTTTCAGCGGCACAGCTGATATAAATATCACGGGACATCTATTCAACAGACCGAGTTATAACAGCACTATGAATATACAGGGTTCAGCTGATGTCTCGTGCGGAAGCATACCAAACTATCAGGGAACGATAAACCAATCAGGTGGAACTATCCACGACAATGGATATTACTATGAACAGCGGGAAAGTTACACAGGTGGCTATTTCTACGGTTCCGGGGGAACTATCATATTTGCAGGTAATAGCTACATAGATATTGACCACGATGAAACATATTTTCATAATGTAACTATTTCCGGCACATATCATCTTGGCGACGGTTCCGACAGCTATGCAGAAGAACTGGATGTAAACGGCAACTTTCAAATAGATGGCAGTTTCAGTTCAAGTGGAAGAAACATTGAAGTAGCGGGAAACTGGACTAATAATGGTTCCTTCACACACGGCAACAATACTGTTATACTGGACGGAACAGGAAGCCAGAGTATTGGCGGAACTAACACCACAACATTCTACAATCTCACCATAACAAATACATCTGGACCTGGTCCTGTGAGCCTTGGACACAATATTACTGTTGCAAATGAAATGGATGTATCTACTGCTGGAAATATCGGCATTGCACCTGGCAGTTATGAGATAAATTTCCCTTGATTTCTGCGCGCTATTTTTGCTATTTTCACAGCACTTCGCATCGCATTTATAAAACTTCTTGGGCTTGCAATTCCTCTGCCTGCGATGTCAAATGCTGTTCCGTGGTCGGGGCTTGTGCGAGGAATCGGCAGTCCCAGAGTGATGTTCACTCCGCGGCGAAAACCAATTGTCTTCAATGGAATAAGTCCCTGGTCGTGATACATTGCCAGGTATGCGTCAAATTTTCTTCGTTTCTCGGGCAGAAACGCCACATCGGGAACTAAAGGACCAATAATATGTATTCCTCTTTCAGCTGCCGATTTTATCGCAGCAGAGATGATGTATTCCTCCTCCCCTATTCTTCCGCCCTCTCCTGCGTGAGGGTTCAATCCAAGAACACCGATCGTCGGTTCCGCTATGCCAAACCAGTTTCGCAGCGCGTCGTATGTGCGCAATATGTGTCCCAGAAGCATTTTATCATCAAGCGCACCCGTCACCTGTCTAATTGGAATATGCGTCGTTGCAAGGGAAATCCTCAACCTGCCGCTGAACAACATCATCGTGACATCCACGCCGAATGAGTTGGAAAGAATTTCGGTGTGTCCCGGATAATTGTGCCCCGCCAGTTGCATCGCTTCCTTGGATATCGGTGCAGTGATAATAGCATCTGCATTGCCCTGCCTGGCGCAATTCACTGCTTCCACAATCGAGCGGAACGCCACATCACCATATCGAGCGCCAACTCTTCCCCATTCGAGATTTTTTAAATATCCAACTTCGACGAACTCTATAACATTTTCTTCGACGAGATTTATAAAGGAATTTGCCCAGGCAAATTTTTGCGCCAGCATCCTGAAAGGCAAAAGCGCACCAAATACTTTAATTGCAACCTGCGGCGGATGATACTTTAATAATGATTTAGCAACTATTTCAGGACCAATGCCTGATGGGTCTCCCGATGATATGACTATCTTTATCATTTTCTCAATACTTTGTCAACTGCTTCCATAATTTCGTCTTTTTTGCGGGAAAATGTGGAAAACGATTCTTTGACAATTCCTTCCGTCTTCCACTCCGAGCGAAATCTCTTCAGCGCCTTTCTAACTTCGTGGTCATCGGAAAAGGCATCGAAATCACGGATTAACGCTTTCAACAATTTTCTAAATGCAGGTTCGGGAAGTGGGTCGATGTATATTATCCACTGGTCGAGAATGTCCAGCAGGAATTTTTTTACATATTCATTCTTAAAACTTCTAAGTGACTGCAAAATTTTAATCCTCAATTTCGGGAAATGTAAGAAAAGTTCGCGCAGGTAATAATCCTTAACAGGTGTCGGTTTGGAAACTATGTTCTCAATCACCTCGCTCTGAAATTCCGTGCTCGATTCGAGAAATAACGCCTCAATTATATCGCCGACCCGCTCGACAGGATAATACATCAGCAGGAAAAAGAGATGCTTCTTAACCCGAATGTCTCTATCGGATGACGATTTAATTATAAGTGGCAGTGCAAATTCTTTATCCAGCCTGATTGCAAGCGAAAATATGCTCATCGTCCTGCGCAGTTGTTCTGTATTTATCATATATCCACTATCGCTGCGCTGAAGTCCTTCAATGTCGTTCACATACTTCTCAATGTATTTCTTTGCGGTGATTTCGTGCGTTTTCAGGATATTTGCTGCTGTCGCCACGAATGACGGCTTTCGAGAACCGAGTTCATCTATAATTATCTGCGTCAGGACTTCGCCATCCATCTTCTTAACTATCTCCTGAAGCTGCAAATCATACGACGACAAATCATCGCTTATTGAAGACAAAAGATGCTGAACATTTTCCGGCGACGACAAACCCGTAATAAATGTCTCAAAATCAGTTATAACGGATATTGTAGGGTCTTTGCCTACGAGTTTATCATAGGTAAGTAAAATTCTATAAATGGCAGAATATTTTCTCGCAACGAGAAGCAACGATGCAAAAAAAACCAGTGCGGCGGTAATTATCCCAAAATGAGGAATATCGGGGGAAGAAGTTTCCTTCTTATTCAGCATATCGCCCAGAAGAGCCAGAAAAATGCTATCATCGCCGGTATTGTATGCTTCTTCGATAACATCCTTCATCGCATCCACAACCCAATATGCTCCTGTGGAATCATACAGGTCGAACAATTGTTCCGAAATTGCAATTGCTTTATCAGGTTCACCCCGAGCAAAAAGCCTTTCAAGAAACGACCTGAATTGATATTCAATCTGTGGTCCCCATTCGTTCTGAATCGCCTGTTGAAACAACTCGTTAACCGACTGCATCCATGAAAGTTCCGTCAGAGTGAATTCCTTTTCTAATAGCTCAGTTGTGACATCGCCTTTCGTAGTTATCTCATCGGTAATTTTTTCAACTTTATCCAAAAATTCCTTTTTCCTCTCCTCCGATAATTTTTCCTGAATGATTTCAAACAATCGTTTTAGCTCTTTATCCGTCTCGGAAAGTTCCTCATCATCTTTATCCATCAATCCTGATTCTTTAACTATCGCATTCAATATCGATACAGCGTCATATTCTTCAGTGTCGAGGGAAACGCCGCTCATAAATTGAGAAATTATATCATCATCAATCACATCCGATTGTTCCGCTTTCCTCAGCAATCTCTCTATAACATCAGGATGACGGGATAAAATATCTGTGAGCATCTTTTCCGCTTCCCGCTGCTCATCCACATCCCCAGTCACAGCAACATATTTCACCCTATCTACTTCTATACTCGTTATCCTCAATTCATCAAGATACACATCTATGTCATATCTTTCCAGTTTCTTCCCCGGTGCTCTGACAAGAAATTTTAAAAAGGAAATGAACTCGTCATCCGTCATTTTTCTGTGAAATGTTATGCTGTGAATTCCAAAATCATCGAAATCCTTGACAAATCTATCGGTGAAGTATGTTCTTTCGAGAGGGATTTTATCGAAGAGCATTTCTTCGCCCAATCTGCTCAATGTAAAACTTGGTGCATATTCAAACAATTCCCGGATAAGTTTTATCGTTGCCTTTATGCTCTGTTTTGAAACGGAATGCTCAATGCCATACATTTCTATACGATGAAGGGCAAGATACATCGATTTTATAATCAACAGCGGGAGCTCTTCCAGCTTATGCTTTCCTTCTAAACCCAAATTCCTCTTCCTTTCCCGATTTATATGACAAAATTATTTATAGCAAAAATTTTTGCAATGAAAAAATGACAAACATAAGATTAAATTGAAAATAAAGCCAAAGTTCCGTACAATTATTCGTTGACAATAAACATTTCACTGATAATTTAAAAAAACTCATAAAACTTTATGGGAGGAATATTATGAAGAATGCTTTATTCGTCTTATTAACGACATTTGCCATTGCGCTTGCAGTTCAGGGCGTCGGCGATGTTTTTCGCAAACCCGATATGAAAATTGGCGAAATTGTTTTTTCTCCCAGAAATGACGAAGCGCTCGACGAAATTCAACAAATCGCCCTTAAGAACAGGGGAAGGATATTCCGTGCGACAAAAATCCTTAAAATCTATGTGATGACATTTGAACCACCATTCCCGCTGGAAGAAATGCAAGTTCTCGCAACTTCCGATGTCGAAAATTTTTTCGAAAAATACAGAATTTGCCGACAGCAAATTTTCTCTATGATAGACCTGCTCGAGAATAAAAATCTCGTTGAATTTGCGCAGCCGAACTATTACTATTACATCTGCGATTATACCCCCAATGACCCATATTTCATAGATGATGGGAACTATCTTCCCGATGGCGGCGCAGACCAATACGGCTCGTTCATCACCAATTGCCCTGCTGGGTGGGAAATTTCCACAGGCGACCCCGATGTGCTTCTCTGCATAATCGACAGTGGCGTCGATGTTGACCATCCCGACCTGTCGGATAATATATGGATAAATCCCGGCGAAGACATCGATGGGGACGGTGTTCTATACGATTACGATGATTTAAACGGCATCGACGATGATGGCAATGGCTATGTGGATGACCTCTTTGGATATGACTTTGCTGGTGGAAACACAGGGGCAACAACCGACGATGTATCCGAAGAAGACTGGAACCCCGACATTCACTACTCTGGAGATGACGGCTGGGGAACCCCTGACCCATCCTGCGGCGATGGCATTGCAGAATCTATGCTGACTCCGCCCGATATGGGCGTTGGACACGGAACACACTGCGCGGGAATAGCCGGCGCAGTTATGGATAACGAACTGATGTTCGCCGGCGCAGGCGGACATATCTCCATAGTCCCCGTGAGAACCCATAATCCCGAAGGCTCGGGATTGTCTTCCGATATGGCAGCAGGAATAGAATATGCTGCGATAATCGGCGCTGATGTCGCAAGTATGAGTTTTGGCGGTATGTTCGGCACATCGGACCCGGCAATTGAAAGCGCCTGCAACTATGCTTATTCAAATGGCGTAGTTCTCGTTGCCGCCAGCGGAAATGAAGGCGGAATGTTCGGCGTTTCATCGCCTGCCAGTCTGCCTACGACACTCGCCGTCGGTTCATTTAACCACGCCGAAGAACGCTCATCTTTTTCCAATTACGGCGCAGAACTCGATGTTCTCGCAAGCGGAGGCGAATCGAATATGTGGACCGGCGAAATGACGGAAGTTGTATGGTCAACATTTGTCATAAGCGTTGCCGGCGCAGGAACAACGGCATATTCACCAGGAGACCACACGATTGAAGGAGAGGTTGGCACATCGATGGCTTGCCCGCAGGCGGCTGGTCTCGCCGCTCTGATTAAATCGGTCAATCGAACCCTATCCCCCGACAGCGTGTATGCAATCATAAGAAACACAGCAAGGGACATTGGCACACCAGGTCGCGACGACGAAACTGGATACGGAATTATAGATTTCGGCGCAGCGCTCGTCGCCGCATCCGCCAATGTGAAGGAAACACAGAAGCCGAAAAATATCTCGATGAAAATCTCGCCAAACCCGGCAAATCCAACGGCAATAATTTCAATCGAACTGCAAAAATCACAATCGGGCATTTTAAAAATAATAGATGTGGCGGGGAAAACTGAAACCGTGCTTCATTGCGGAATCTTTCATAATGGAATTAACATTTTCAGAACACCGAATAATCTTAAATCGGGCATTTACTTCGCAAAATTTGATGGAACCCAAAAAATTTCCAGAAAATTCTGTATAATTAAATAATCTTCGCAAACACATTGGTCTTATGTAATGACAGCACACTTATGGCAGAAAACTGCACATACATCCTTCACATATCCTACGACGGCACAAATTATTATGGCTGGCAAAAACAACCCGATGTGCCGACAATTCAGGGAACGCTCGAAAAATTATTGGAGAAAATCTTTGGCGGAAAAGCCATAAAAACCATCGGGGCATCGCGCACCGATAGAGGCGTTCATTCCGAAATGCAGGTTGTATCGTTCATCGCACCGCCAAAATACGAGCCGAAGGAAATTTTTAAAAAATTGAACAAAATGCTTCCCGACGACATTGCAGTCGAAGGTGTTCGATGTACAAAGGAAAAATTCAGCGCAAGGTTCGACGCACGAGAAAAACTATATCGATATAAAATCATTTTTCAAAAAAATTCATTCGACATTCGATATGCCTGGTGGCTCAATTTTGAACATACCTGCGACGAAATTTTTTGGAAAAAACTCAATCTGTGCGCCAGCAAAATCATCGGGAAGCACGATTTTTCGGCATTTTCAATAAAACAGGATATTCCCGACAATCCCATATGCGACATATTTTCCGCACGCTGGGAAAAAATTTTTAAAATGGGGTTTCATTTCTTCATCGAAGGAGATAGGTTTTTGCACAAAATGGTTCGTTCCCTCGTGGGAGCGATGATTGATGTCGCTCGAGGAAACATCGATGAAAACGATTTTTTCAAAATGCTCGAAACAGGCGAACGCACCGTCGAATTCAGAACAGCACCACCGCAGGGATTGACACTCGTAAAAGTATTCTATGATAAACTCTAATTATTGAGACAATCCAACAATCAATCACAAAAGTATTCGCCAAAAATTCTCATCTGCAATTCCTGTGAAAATTTTACTCGACAGAAAAGAAAAATTCTATTATTTGCAAAGCAACAAACAAAAATTACAAAAATGTCTCAAAAGACGAAAAATATAATACTCACATCACTCAAAGCGGTGGTGAGCGCGGGACTCATATACTTCATAATCACCCGCATCGACCTTGAAAAATTTATAGCGAACATCTCCAATTTTCCGCTGTGGGCATTGCCGATTGTTGCCGTTGCATTCTGCGCAACGGTGCTCATCGGCGGATGGAGATGGAAAATTTTCATAAGACCATTTGGCAAAATATCATACTGGCGCCTCGTCGCACTTTACTATGTGGGATATTTTTTCAACAACTTCCTGCCATCCGGCGTCGGCGGAGATGTCGTGCGCGGATACATATCAGGAAAGGAACTGGACAATATGGCGGGCGCATATTCGACAATCCTCGCAGAAAGAGTGAGCGGAATCCTCGCAACAGTGTTCCTATCCCTCGTTGCACTGCCGTTTATTAAATTTAATTCGCAGATATTTTTCGCTTCAATATCATTGAACATCGGACTTTGGACTGGCGTGCTTCTGTTCCTGCTGCTGCCAAGCGAAAAAATTTTTGAAAAATATTTCCGCTGGCTACCATTCAACTTAGGTGAAAAGTTGAAAAATTTTGCGACAACTCTTCGCAGTTATCGTTCAACGCCGAAAATATTGATTTCAGGCTTTTTCGCGTCTGTGCTATATCAGGGTTCGATAATCCTCGTGGTCGCCCTTGCTGGATATTTCGCAGGTGCAAAACTACCACTCCCCTTCTACTTCGCCACCGTCCCGCTCGTATGGGTGATAAGCCTCATACCAATCTCCCTCAATGCCATCGGCGTGAGAGAAGCAAGTTTTGCATACTTCTTCGATTTATACGGTGCAGGAAAAAGCACAGGATTTCTTGTGTCAATCGTCGTATTTGGCATATCAGTCGCAGCAGGTATTTTGGGCGGAATAATCTTCGCCTTCTGGAACAGCACACAGAAGAAGCGCCCCGCAAGCGTTCGGTTAAAGTAGTGTGTTGCGACACCAGACGAGCGATAAAAATCGCTCGCCGAATTTTTTAAAAAACCCTGCGCAGGCGGGGTTTAATTGTTTCTCAGCGATGGGTTTCAATTCATCGTGAATCAAATGCCGACTTCGGCATTGTCAAAGGGTTCTTATTCGCTTTTCGCTTCCGTTTCTTCTTCTTCCTTTTTCTTCTTTCCGCCCTTCATTTTTTCGATGAGAGTTGGAATCATTTCGACGAGGGAGCCGACACTCTTCTGTTTAACGGGCAGGAACGCCGTTTTTTCGCCCTCCATAACGATGAAACCGACAGGCTGGACAGAAAATCCACCGCCGCCGCCACCACCAGTTCCCGCATTCTTATCCTTTTCAGAACCTTCACCGCCGCCGGCACCAAATCCAACGGAAATTTTTACCACAGGAATTACCATCCTTTCGCCGAGTTTCACAGGTTCGCCGAGAATGGTTTTCGCCTGCGCCATCGTCTCGATTTTCCCGAGCATAGTCTCGAGAATGTCCGATACAGGTGAAGACATTGTTAAACCTCCTGTTTATTGGGTTTGTCTTCGAGATTTAATCTCCCTGAACAACTTGAACAATTCAATCTTAGGCAACCTGCATAACAACAACATAGCAGACCACAATATATTATATACTCTTATTCTTATAAAAAATTCGCCAAAGATTTCAATTTTATCCTCCCCCATTTCAAAGTCGGGATGAAATGCAAAATTGAGTTTTCGCGGTATAAAACGACAGAGCGGAAACAGCACAGCACACAAAATCCCGAGATGATATGGGTCTTCAAATGACGCATAAAGATTGATGTCGCTCCTGCGTATCCTGTGAGATTTAATCAAATCCCTGATAAATTTGAAAAGAACATTGAAAATTTTCAAGGCAAGTTTGCGCCTTGCAATGAAAAATTTCATATTATCTATATCAAACTTTTTCCTCTTCGTAGAAGTTTTTTTGACCTCTGCTCTATCTTCATCACTTTTAATGTCTTTTTCTTCATCATCTTTTAAAACCTTTTTTTTCGACCTATTTTTTCTCCCGCGCTTGAAAACTTTTTTAAAAATTCCCGAACCACCCGAACCAAAATGAAGAACGAAAACAGAAAAAGTCCATAAGGACTTCTCTCCTTTTTTTCGACGCCAGCGTATATCAATTGGGACAAGTAAAATCAATAACGCCAGTATTAAAACGATAGCCAATATCCACACGAATATCGTCATATTGAATTGCTAAAGTTTTTTATCCCAGGGGAAAATAAGTTTTACCTTTGTTTTTTGGGCATAAAAATCAGGGATGAAAAACTGCGGATGGCAGAACAGCGATGCAAATTTTATTACATTACTATCACCGCCGATTTTATTCTTTACGGCAAAAAATGTCTTCCCTGATATTGTTATATCATCTACAATTAAAATTTTTGAATTGTCAAGCGCTTTTATGTCGGGCAATGATACTTCTACTTCACCATCGTAATCGCAGATATATTTAGCAATCGCAGGAACGAAATCTGCGTCGAAGTGATTCGCTACAATCAGCGCCGGAATAAGCCCCGCCCGAGAAACGCCAATCACCACATCGGGAAAAAAATTTTCTTCAATCCTTTCAATAAGGATTTTGCAAAATTTTTCAATGTCTTCCCAGCCCAGTTCCATCTTTCCGATGTGTATGTTCCGCATCATCTTTTCAATCGCATACTATAATTTTTCTATCATCATATCTAAATCAAACTCTTTTTCAATGCCCAACATCTTTATCAACATACGGGATAAATCTATGTAATATTGGAAAAATTCGGTGTCTTTCAGAGCATCTATGTGCGCTTCGACTACCATTCTGTCCTTCCGCGCAATTGGTCCGGTTATCCCCACAGGAATTCCGATTTTTTCATAATTGTCGAGCGCCCTCCTCATCAACATAGTTGTGGCATAGCGCGACATATTTTCGTCCATACCTGCTTTTTTTATCAATGTCTGCGTTATGTATGCGAGAACAAATATGAAATTTGCCCCGAAAACCGCAGCGGAATGATATAGAGTTTTCACTTTTTTATCTATCTTAAAAAAAATCCCGCCGATGTCCGACACCATTTTTTCAACTATTTTCATCGCTTCTGCATCTCCTTCGCAGGCGAAGACGATACCTCTATATGGATTTTTATCCTTCGCAAGCGGCGGAATTGACGCAAATGGATGCATAGACGCCTTCAAAATTTCCGTTCCCGCTGCGGCAAGAATGGACGATGAAAAAATCCCGGCACAATGAACCAACATTTTTACTCGCACGCAGGACAGTTCTGAAATTTCTTCAGCCACCGGAATAATTTGTTCATCAGGCGTCGTGATGAAAACAATATCACACTTTCGAGCCACATCTTCAATAGTATCGACGGCACCGGTGGGTATTTCTTTCGCCAGTTTCTCTGCAGACCGCTTTGTCCTCGAATAAACTGATTTAATGTGCCATCCCGCCTTCGCAAGATGATAGGCGATATTACTTCCAACTCTGCCCGCGCCAATAATTCCTATGTTGAAATCGCTCCTCATATATAACTCTGCTACTTCATATTAAAACCGTTTATCAAAGTATCGCAAAATACCGGAGTTCGTTAGCGCAATCATATCAGAATGAAACATTTTTTAAGATAGCATATTGTCGATTAAGAACACTGTATATCGCCTGTGAAATTATATTCTCTGCAATCTGAAAATTTTTATCATCATCGGGAAAAGCACCGCAAAGATTACTGCATTTGCGAGAATATGCACCACGCCAAATATTATTCCACCAGATATGTATGCGATAAATGTGCTCTGCGACGGGAAAGTGAAAAATCCAGCGGAATTCGTTATTAAATCGAAGAACAGCGTTCCCACGATGGCAGCTGCCGCTGCATATAGCGGATTTTTCAGGCGATTTTTTAAGATTGCACCGGCGAAACCAAACACTGCTCCACCAATGCCCTGCGCGATAAACAACGGCAGCGGAGCCATTCCAAAAGGCGATAAGAACGAATACAGCAAAAATATCAACGCACCTATGAATATTCCATATCCAGTTCCGAGCAGAAAGCCAGATAGAACTGCGGTAAAACTCACCAATTCGACATTTGGTATCCAGGCGAGAGCGTAGCCAAGGCCAACCCCCAGAGCAACAAGAACTGCCCCATAGGATATCTTATGAAATTCTTTGGCAATCATAGTATATAGATAATAAGAACGACAATCAATTCAATGGACAAATAATCATTCCTTCGTGAATGCTTCGAGTATGCGAATTTTCGTTGGATGCCGCAGTTTTTTCAGCGCTCGCGCTTCGATTTGTCTTATTCTTTCACGGGAAAGCCCAAACATCTTGCCAATTTCTTCGAGCGTGCGAGGGAAATTATCTTCCAGACCGAAACGAAGTTTTATAACTTCCGCCTCCCTCGGGGTGAGCGTATCGAGAATTTTTTTAATTTCCTGCTGAAGAACGGTCAATGTGGTTGCCAGCGAAGGCGATTCGGATGACTTGTCCTCTATGATATCACCTATTGTTCGAGAATCTTCGTCGTGTCCAAGTTTCCGCTCAAGTGAAACCTGTCCCTGTAGTGCCTGAAGCATATTTTCGAGGTCTTCGGGAGAAATTCCCATTTTCTTTGCAATTTCTTCATTGGTCGGCTCTCTTCCAAGTTTCTGCGATAGTTCCTGCACAATATGTGAATACTTTCTCGCCCATTGAATTAAGTAAGCGGGCAGCCTTATCACCTGACCCTGTTCGGCTATCGCACAAATCATCGCCTGCCTTACCCACCAGATTGCGTATGTGGAAAGTTTGTATCCTCTTTCGGGGTCAAATCGCTCCACCGCCTTCAGAAGAGCGTGATTGCCATCCTGAATCAGGTCGAGAAAATCGACCCCTTTGTTCATATAATTTCTCGCTATGTTCACAACAAGACGAACATTTGCCTTTATCAGAGTTTCCCTGTCCCTTTCAAAGCGCTCAACGAGTTCATCAAGTTTCCCAATCCGCTCCATAAGTTGCGGTATCGGGATAAGGCTGATGTCCATCGTTCTCCGCTCGACACGGCTGAACCGCCTATATGCGTTTGCAAGAGCATCTATTGTATTTTCTCCGAGCGAAAATTTCTTTATAATTTTTTTCCTGACACTTTCCGACGACTCAAAAAGCGCGCGTGCATCCTCAATACCGATACCTGCAATGTCAAGCACCTTCTGAAAATTATCCCGCTCACGCTGGTAAAAATCCATAACTTTTTTGAATACAGGCAAAATATCCTCAATGACCTTAAACGAAGGATTTATGAACTCTATTTCTTCCTGTACCTGCTTTAAAAATCTCTGTTTCCTCTCCCAATATCTCTCCGTTCCCAGCGAACCCTTTCTGCTTGGAACAATGAACGACACAAGTTTCTTATATATCAGCGAAAGTCTTGAAATTGCATCAAGTATGTCATTTCTATGTTCAGTTGGACTTATGTCGTCGGGACGAAAGGAAGATATTGTAAATTCATCGACGGAAATCAAACCTGTTTCGAGATAACTGCCCTGTTCTATCATTCCGGCAATCGAGAGAGTCGTCAGCGGTATCATACTCTGCAGTTCATCGATGGTCTTTCGCATTCTATATGCTATTTCGAGTTCCTTCTCCTTGCCAAGAATATCGACATCACTAATGTCCTTAAAATACATAGCAAGTGGGTCATTCAATGTCTTTGGAACAGTGGTTTCAAGCACAGTTATTCCCGACGCAGCAAGATAATCCATCACCTCGTCCACATCCAGTTCTTCACTCAACTTTTCCTTTTTCAACTTTCGTTGAACATCTCCCAATGTGATGCTCTGGCTATCGCCGAGCATCTCAGAAAACTGCTCAAGCAACTTCAACTTATTATCATCACTGTTCACCGATTATTCTCCTTCCAGTTATATTCACGGGACAATTTTAATACTTCCCTTTTAACAGCAGAAATTTCCTTTATAATTGAAGACGCAAGTTGTTCATCCCTTTCTTCTTCTGCCCTGCGCAAATTTATCCGCAAGGACTCAAGCTTAACTTCCAACCGTCTTTTCCTCACGAGAGCAATTATGTCTTCAACATCTCTGGATGATGGCGTGTTCTTCATATCGAGCAATCTCTTTGTTAAATAACTCATCGCTCGTTCTTCGAGAATATCTGCAAGTTCAGAGACAGAACAATCTCCGCTTTTTTGGATTTCATCTGCAAGCGATTTTAACGCACCACCATAGAGCACGACTTCACCAGAATTTACGACTTTTTCGCACAATGTCGGATTTGCAATAACATCAGCGAGCAGGTCGAGTTCTGCATAGGCATCGGGCGGCAATTTTTCCTCAGGGCGAAGTTGCGATTCCTGTGTTTCAACAGATGCAAAATTTTTCGACTTTTTCGATATCCTCGCAGAAATTTCCTTTTCTCCAACGCCAATTATTTCGCTCAGTTTCCTTTTATACAGCGATGCAGCAAGACTATCACCGAGCGCCAGGATATATGGTGCAATTCTGTCGGCAAATCTGATTTTTCCCTCCACAGAATCCCACAATCCCGATTTTTTGGCAGTTTCGACGGAAAAATCGAACCAATCAGGTGCATTCTCAATCAATTGCTTCACCTCATCGTTCTTCCACTTCCTTGCGACATCATCGGGGTCCATACCGTCTGGTGGTCTTGCAATTTTTACCATAATTTCCCGACGAAGAAGCGGCTCCACAGCACGATAAGTAGCGGAAAGTCCAGCAGAATCACCGTCATAGAACACGACTGCGGTATCGCAAAATCTGCCAATTATACTCGCATGTTCCGATGTAAAAGCTGTTCCGCAGGACGCAACGGCATTTTCCACGCCAGCATTCCACAGGGAAAGAACATCGAAATATCCCTCAACGAGAACAGCATATCCCATCTGCCGAATTGACTTTCGGGCTCTGTTCAACCCAAAAAGAACTTTTCCCTTGTGATACAGCGCAGAATCAGGACTGTTAATATATTTTGGACCTTCATCCTTAGACAGCGAACGAAGCGCAAAAGCGATAACTCTATTCCCCATACTGTATATTGGAATAACCACGCCATTGCGGAATCTGTCGTAATAACTTCCCGTTTCAGCGTGCCGAATAACCAATCCAATTTTTTCAAAGTTCTTTATTTCCAGATTGCGTCGGCGAATATGCCTGACCAATTCATCCCAGCTGTTCTTCGCCCATCCAAAGCCGAGTTCCCTTGCCATTTTCTGAGAAATTCCGCGGCTTTTGAGATACTCCATCCCAACCACACCATCCCGGGAAAATAATTGCTTTCTGTAAAATTTGTGAGCTTCTTCTGCCGCTTCCTGTAATGTTGAAATTTCACCTGAAACTTTTCTGCGTTCAGGGAGGGGAATCCCTGCTTCCCTTGCGAGATACTGAACCGCTTCAACAAACGAGAGTCCTTCCCGTTCCATAACAAAGGTAAATATGTCGCCTCCCTTTCCACAGCCGAAACAATAAAATAATCCTCTATCAGGGTCAACAGTGAAACTCGGGGTTTTCTCCTTGTGAAAGGGACACAACCCCTTATATCTCGACCCTGCTTTCTTGAGATTTGTGTATCTACCTATTATAGCAATTGGGTTTATTGATTCTATTATTCTTTCGAGAAAATCTCTATCGAAACCGCCTCTTCCTGAAAATTGAGTATCCATCATTCCACTATTATCGCTTCTGTTGGGCAACTTTCAACAGCCTCATCCACGCAGGACAGGCTGTCGAGTTCTTTTTCCGTAGCGATTACGACGGCAATGCCGTCTTCTTCTCGAGGGGCAAATGCATCAGGGCAGATATCAGAACAAAGCCCACAGGATATGCAAAGCTCCTCATCAATTCTGACCTTCACTTGTCCTCCTTGTGAGTCTTTTAATAATTACTATCAAAAAAACAGTTTCAAATTCAAAATTATCGCACATCGATCTTTTCAAAATGAAAAATATATTGAAAAATTGTGCAACATTTTTTTAAAAATTTTTTGACCAGATTTTTTATACCAGGTTCTTAACCAGGTAGAACGACTTCAACTTTGCCGTAAATTCTTTCATTTTGACAGGAAAACTTCAACAAAAATATTGACAGAAAAACTCTCGATAAATACCTTTTGTCGCAATGGCAAAGAAGAAAAAAAATATCGTCAGCAGTTATCCTGTCATTCCTCTTCGGGGCACTGTTGTCTTTCCTGGAACAGTTACGCCAATACTCGTGGGGCGAAAAAGCTCCATAGATGCGCTGGAATATGTATCTGAACACGACAGGAAAATATTTTTCGTCGCGCAGAAAAATCCGAAGATAGAAACCCCATCGGGAGATGACCTGTTCACCGTTGGAACAATAGCCCACATTGTCCAGGTTATGCGATTTCCGTCAAAAATGCTCAAAGTCCTCATCGAAGGCGAGGAAAGAGCAAAAGTTGTAAAATACGATACTATGCGCAACTTTATGCAAGCCGTCGTATTACAGGGATACACAGAGGATAAATATACTTCCAGAGTGGAAGCACTTTTCAGAAAGACAAAAGAGCTCTTTAGACAATATGTAAATCTTTCGGAAAATCTTCCAGATGAACTTGCCAGGCTTCTCGATTTCAACGACGATTACCGCGAAATTGCTGATATAATATCGGCACAAATGCAGATTGACTTCAAACAAAAACAAAAACTGCTCGAAGCAAAAACCCTTCATAAACAATTTGAACTTCTTCTAAAAATACTCATTCGCGAAGTCAATATTCTGCGATACAAGGAAGACATAGAACAAAAAGTTCAAAATCTAATTGAGGAAAATCAGCGTGAATACTTTCTCCGCCAGCAAATGGACTTAATCCGCTCCGAACTCGGCGAAGAAAATCCGCTTGAAGCGGAAATGAACGAACTCAGAAGACGAATTAAAATAGCAAATATCCCTAAAAATGTCAGAGAAGCAGCAGAGAAGGAATTTTTAAAACTTTCAAGAATGCAGCCGAGTTCACCAGAAGCAGCAGTTTCAAGGACATACATAGATTGGCTACTTGAACTCCCCTGGTATAAGGAAAGCAAAGGCGACATCGACATAGAAACTGCGGAAAAAATCCTCGATAAGGACCACTATGGCCTTGAAAAGATAAAACAAAGAATAATTGAACACATCGCTGTGATGAATTTATCCAACCGTTCGCGGGGACCGATATTATGTTTTGTCGGTCCTCCTGGCGTCGGTAAGACATCCATCGCTCGTTCTGTTGCGCGTGCAACTGGCAGAGAATTCGTCAGGGCATCGCTCGGCGGACTTCACGATGAAGCAGAAATCAGAGGACACAGAAGAACTTATGTCGGTGCGCTTCCAGGGAAAATCATACAGGGGATAAAAAGAGCGGGGAAGAAAAATCCCATCTTTCTACTCGACGAAATAGACAAAATCGGCACGGATTTTCGCGGCGACCCCGCTGCCGCGCTGATGGAAGTCCTCGACCCCGACCAGAACAACTCTTTTATGGACAACTACATCGAACTACCATTTGACCTGTCAAAGGTGCTTTTTATAACCACTGCAAACACAATTCAGGGAATTCCAATTCCGCTGCTCGACAGGATGGAAATCCTGCGACTTCCAGGATACCTCGAAAACGAAAAATTGATAATAGCAAGAGATTATCTTTTCCCGAAGGAACTTGAATTGATACCCCCGTTGAAAAAATTAAATATAGTATTCACAGATGAGGCATTTCTTCGCATTATCAGGGAATATACAAGGGAAGCAGGAGTCCGCGAACTTGAAAGGCAGATAGCATCGATTTTGCGCAAAATTGCCGTTCAAATATCCAAGAACCAGCGCAGGAAAAAGTTCACAATCACGCCGAAAAAGGTTGAGGAATATCTCGGAGTTCCCAAATACACCGATTCTCCTGTTCCAGAAGAACTTATGCCTGGCGAAGCGCTCGGGCTCGCCTGGACTTCCATCGGCGGACAGTTGCTTCACATAGAAGTGCTTCTCACTCAGGGAAAAGGCGAAGCAAAATTTACCGGCTCGCTCGGCGATGTGATGAAGGAATCCATTCACACGGCGATGTCCCTCGCCCGCTCCCGGGCAAGCAGAATAGGAATATCACCGATGGACATTGACAATTACAATGTTCACATACACTTTCCGGAAGGCGCAGTTCCAAAGGATGGACCAAGCGCCGGGGCGGCAATCACCTGCGCAATTCTATCCGCATTGAGCAAAAGACCGCTTCCATCAGATATTGCAATTACGGGCGAAATCACCTTATCAGGAAGAATTTTACCCATCGGGGGACTTACTGAAAAACTATATGCCGCAAAGAGATTTGGACTGAAGAGAACAGTTATACCGAAGGGAAACGAAAAGGAACTCGCCGAAATAAAAAAGGATGTCTTGAAGGGAATAAAAATCATCCCGTTGACAAATATCGACGAACTGCTCGACATAGTATTCTTGAACAGATAGAAACCGATGCGCATATTTATAGGCAAAAAACTGGTTCTGGAACAAAAGCACGGGACAACCGTCCAGCGTGTTATGGAAATTCTCGGGCTGCTCGAAGAGGAATATCTTCCATACAACCCAGAAACTGCTCTGCCGACGACTCCCGATTTTCGCATCCCCGACGATGCAGACTTTCTGTTGTTGCCAGTATATGAAGCAGGGAAAACTTTCTATACTGAAGGATAAAAACGCATTTCACGATTAAATAACGATGTTGAAAATTCAAAAAGAATGCTTGCAAATTCAAATTATTTTTCTATATATTTAAAACTAATTTGTTGGAGGAATTTATGCGGAAAGATGTTTTTATAATTGCATTTTTAGGACTCATATCCACTCTGTTTTCTCAGGTTTTTTCCATAGATAGAACCGACGGCAGTGGACTTCAGTTCACAGTGTCAGTTTCTGCTCTGGAAATTACTCCCGACGGTGATTTCGTTCACCTTCGGCTGGACGGAGCGGGCTACAGCAAATCGATAGGCAAACCACAGATGCCAGTTTTCCGCAAACTTATACAAATTCCTGTGGACGGGGAAATAACGACATCGGTGGAATTTTCCTCTACGGAACATCTCTCGCTTTCTGCGATGGGATTGCCCGAAAAAATATATCCACGCCAGCGACCACGAGAGAAAAATTCTAACACGGCAGATTTCACAATTGACCAGCACTGGTATGACGATTCAATCTATTCGATTTCGAACAGCGATGTCGCAAATGTCATTCCCGTCGGCATCATACGGGGAAGAAAAATCGCCGTTCTCAAATTTCATCCGATATTGAATTATAATCCTCAAAGTGGCGTCATTGATTACATATCCGAGGCGACTATCGACATATCATTCAGCGCGCCTCTTGAAAATCGGGATGAAAGATTTCATTCAGCACCTTTCGATGAAATTTTGTGTCGGGTTCTGCCTGTTATGACCGATATTCCGCCATTTCCAGAACTGCCAATCGTTTACTGGATAATATATGGCGATGACTTTGCCGAGGAAATTCAGCCTCTGGTCAACTGGAAGGAACAGATGGGCTACGATGTCATCACCACGCCAATTTCGGAAATTGGGGCATCTGTAGATGAATTGAAGGACACAATTCAATCGGCTTATGACGGATGGACACATCCGCCTGATTTTGTGCTTTTCGTCGGCGATGTCGAGCAAATTCCAGCGGAAGATATTCCATACGGCTGGTTCGGGTCGCATCCATCCGACCTGTATTATTTCACCGTCGATGGAGATGATTTTTTGCCCGACATCCTCTATGGAAGATTTCCCTGCTCCACAGAGGAACAGGTTTCTGCTCTCGTTGAAAAGACGATTTTTCACGAAAAATTCTTGATGACCGACACAGGTTATCTCGACATCCCTCTCTTTGTCGCCTGCGGCACTGATGGCGATTATGAACTGGCTGAAAGCACACATCGATATGTCTTTCAGACCTGGACCACCCCACCTGAATATCAGCCTGAATCCCTGTGGGCTTATGACGGAGCAACGGGAAGCGATGTAATTGACGCCATAAACGATGGTGTATTCATTGTGGATTATTCCGGGCACGGCGGCGAAACGGAATGGTCAAACCCCTCGATATCTTCGAGCGACATTTACGACCTCACAAATAGCGAAAAATATCCACTTGTTATGAGCAATGCCTGTTTGACGGGCAAGTTCGACACAGATGAGTGCTTTGGCGAATCGTGGGTTAGAGCGAACGACAGAGGAGCAGTTACCTTCATCGGGGCAAGCAATTCTACATACTGGGATGAAGACGACATATTTGAGCGCCGCTGGTTCGATGCGGTTTTTGTCGATAGTTTTACTTCCGTCTCTGGTGCTTTGTATAAGGCGAAGCTGGAACTTATGCTGCACGGCACAAGCGCGGATACATATTATTTTCAGATATATCACGATTTCGGCGACCCTTCTCTGGCGCTTTACTGGGGCAATTTGACTGACATCAATGTCGACCTTTCCGATTGGTCGGGGTACATTCCTCTGGGCGAGGATTTTTACGACATTCCCGTTTCTGTGGACAGCGCTCTTATTGCGCTCTGGCGGGATGGAGAGAAAATTGGAAATGCACTTTCCGAAGGCGGCATCGCTCATATTATCGCGGAAACGACATTCACAGAGCCTGGTTCCGTCTATGTCGTTGCAACGAAGGCAAACTTCTTCAGACCATATATCAATTTTGTTCCAAATGAATTTCTGTGCATCGCAGAATATTCTCCGGAAAGTCTTCAGGTTGGAGTTGACAACTCCTTTGAAATCACGATTATGGCTGGTGACAGTTCCCCCTATGTTGGTGCCAGGATAAAAATTTTCGGCTATGGCATCGCCGAAAGCACATACACAGACGCATCTGGACACGCATCGATGATTATAAATCCGCCATTTGAAGGGACGCTTGTGCTAATTGCGGATGATGCGGGACGGAGAATTCTGCGAAAGGAGATATACTGCTATGGTGCATTGACCTGGAACATCACGAGCAAAGAAATTTCTGCGCCGTCGATTCTTCTTGAAGACACACTTGCCGTTGGCTTTGACGGAAGTATTCTTTATCATCTGTCAGAATCTGACTTTATATGCTATGTTTCCGGCGGCGGACTACCGGAAGACACCATAGAGACCGCAGACGACAGCATCGCTCTTGACATCAATCCAGCCGCTGAAGAACCGATTGTGATAACATTTACTAAATGGGGATATGTGATAATTTCGGACACAATTCCAGTTGTCGTTGCGCGAGGACCATTTGATGGCACTGTTGTCGATACACTTGGAGGAGCAATTTCTGCGCGCCCAACGATAACCTTGCTTTCCAGCAGTGATACCATAGCAACTGTGCGAGCGGAAACCGACGGTTCATTTTCCATTCCTGGCACTTTCCCCTGCGGAACTTACACGGCAAATCTCTCCTGCTTTGGATATTACGATACATCATACACATTTCTCCTCACAACCCGCGGGGGATATGAATTCACGATGGCGCAGGCACCTTCGAGTGCCATAACAATAGATGTCAGCGATGGAACGGGAAATCCGCTATTTGCGGAGGTATATCTCGAAGATTCGCTCACCGGAAACATCGTTGCAGTGGGCGAAAGAATCGCACCGGGAACTTATTCTCTCGGGAACCAGCCTTATAGAGATTACAATGTTATAATAAGAAGCAGAGGTTTTAAACCGCAGAAGATATATTTCTACGCAACTGCTGCGACAGTCAATATAGACGCTACTATGGTTGAAAACACAGCGGATGTCCTTATAATTGATGTATCTACGGATGGGGACTCACCGACACAAATCCACAGCGACCTTGAAGACGCGGGAATTTCATCTGAAATCAGAACGACATTTTCAGAATTTCCAGATATATCGGAAATGTGGAACTATAATGTGATAATATATTCGGCAGGCACAAATTCATTTTCCGCAACGCCTTCAATACTCGATGCGTTGTATCAATATCATCATTCTGGCGGAAGAATTATCTTCGAGGGCGGAGAAATTGCGTATCAGGTCATTGAAGAAGGCGGTTTTTTGCCGCTATATGCCGAAGAACTTCTTCATTTGAATTCTTATCTGTCGGACAACCCGCATGATGAGGGACTTGTTAGCAAAAGCATTTTCAGAGATAGCCTGTTCTATTCATATCCTGAATTTTTAAATGACAATGTAGCGACGGAGCATGTCTCATTTTACGATTATGAAAAATTTGATGTTGTCACGCCGTCGGACGATGCGCAATTTTTATATACAACTGTGTTTGACACATCACAGGGATGTATTGTTCTCTTTGAAGATAGTGAAAGAAGCGGATTTGCACGAAGCGCATTTTGCGGCTTCACATACACAGAAGCACTGACAAATCCAGATGACGCTGCAAATATTATAATAAACCTCACTGAAAAGCTGCTGCCACCCGATAATGATTTCGGGATTGTATATGGAAAAATTTACCTTGCTGGTGGTTTTGCAGGCTCAAATGTTGAAATTGACGCAGATGGAACTTATCCTGTGGTCGATTCATCTAACAGCGACGGAAGATATGCTCTTGCCGCTAAAACGGGTGATTATTCAATAACATTCCGCCGCGATGACTATTTGGACACAACTTTTTCGATAGCAATTTCCCCGGAAAACCCCGTTCGTATTGATGTAATTATGACCCCTGTTGGTTTCGTTCACGAACATAAACCCCAAAAACCACTTATTGGTGCACCTGCCCCAAATCCGTTTAACAGTTCTGTTTCCATAGAATTTACAAATCCATCGGGGCAGGTTGTAGATGCACAGGTTTTTGATTTTTCGGGAAAACTGGTTTTTGAAAAAAATCTTGGCAAGGTTAAAAATGACAGTTTCATCTGGCATCCCGATGAAAAATCATCTGGCGTTTACTTTATAAAAGTTTCTATTGGAGATTTTCAATCGATAAAAAAAGTTATATATATAAGGTAGGATAGTATGTTGCTATCGATGCTTGAACCTGGAGATTCAGGTGAAATTGTAGATATCCTCGGCAGTGGAGAAATTCGCCAGCGCCTTCTTGATATTGGCTTTCTGCCGGGGCGAATAGTCAGCGTTATAAGATATGCTCCGCTTGGAGACCCAATTGAGGTCGAAGTTATGGGAACCCGTGTGTCATTGCGGCTCAACGAAGCCGCTCTGATAAAAATAAGAGGTGGAAAAGGAGGTAGAAGAAGAAAAAGGAGAAGATGGCTTAGATTTATATAACTAAATGATGCGTGCTACAAAGTTGAATCCTTCTTATTTCTTCTTAGTAATAATTACAAGAGGTAGCAATATTATGAAACAGATGTCAATCATTTGCGTATTGTTTTTATCATTTATATTCGCTCAAAATCATCCAAATTCAGTTTCCACATCAAACGCAATTGCAAGGTGGGACGGCGAATATCCCATTGTTTTCTCTGTTTTCGGCGACAACTATGAAATGAATTCTATATTTGTAAGCATTTCACAACAATTGTCAAGTCTTGACACACTGCTCGACTTTATCATAACGACTGGCGACCACACAGCCGGCGGGGATTCTTCTGGATATGCAGAATATATCTCACATATAGACTCTATCAATATTCCCTGGATAACTACGATGGGCAATCACGAAATAAACGATTCTCTTGGATGGGACAGATTTAACGAATATTTTGGTTATCCCGATTTCTTTTTTGACATAGGAAATGCCCGATTTATTGTGCTTACAAATTGCTATCCTGCTGATGAAGTTGTATCCGGGACTGAGAATGTTTATTATATGTTCACATCTTCTCAATTGGATTGGCTTGAAAATTTGCTTGCCGATTGGGATGGATACAAATTTGTCTTCGTTCATGTTCCCCCATATCTCCAGGGGCATATCATCATTGGCACACTTGGAAGCATCGGCTATTCACCTGATTATGACAGCTGTCTTACTGAAAGATTTACAAATCTTCTCAAAGATTACAATGTATATGTTTGTTTTTGTGGTCATTTTCATATTTATGATAGATGGACGCCGGAAAACGAGCGATACGGTGATGTAACATACATAATAACTGGCGGCGCAGGTGCAAGCTTAACTCCCTGGGTTTACGGCGCTCCTTCTGGTGGTTCCTTCTATCATTTTCTCATTATGGAACTTTATGAAGATGGCACTCTCGTCCAGCATATCGTCCGTCCCGATACTGTTGACGATGGGTTTATTACTACTGAATTTGACACTGTCTATGAATTTACTTTTTATCCGCCTTCTTCTATAAAGAGCAATAATATTTCATCATCAGAAATCGATATTCCATATCCTAATCCATTTAATAATAGTATCACAATTCCCGTAATGTCAGAAGAAAAATATATTAGAATATTTAATACATCTGGCAAAATCGTGCGAACTATTCCAGTTGAAAATAACCGAAAAGTAACCTGGCATCCTGGAAATTCCATCAAATCCGGTATTTATCTTATTAACGGGATAAAAATATTATATTTGAGGTAATGAACGATGAGGTCCTTCTTGAAAAATAATTCCATCTGGTTTTTATCTGGTTTGCTCGCTGCTTCTTCTTCTATTCATTGGGCTATTCCTGCGATATCTGGTGCCACTGCGTTTTCTCTCGCTGTCATACTTATCATTCCAGAAATTACCATTTCTCTTTTCTACTTTGGCAATCCTATTATGAAGGCTTTGTTCTTCACAGACAGCGTTATGTTTATTTTTTTTATATTTATCCTACTTTCCATATTTACCATTATTGCAATAAAAATTCATAAGAAGATAATATTTCCACATATAGATTGGTTTCATATTCTTCTATTTATACTTATAGTATGGCTATTTATCACACTATTCTGGACACCAAATTTAGGTCGCGGATTTCACAAATGGCGCACCTGGATAATAACATCAGTTATCCCACTGGAACTCGTAATAATTATGGGGCTTTCTGGTATCAAATTAAAAAGAATTCCCGATATAACTATATTTTTAGGAATCATTCTTCTAATAATTTCTTTTATAACTTTGAAAACTCAACCCTTTAATCCATTACAAAGATTTAATATAGAAGGTTCTGACTGGAATTACGCTCGTTCACTCGGTTTTCTCCTTCTGACATGTGTCTGGCTTTTTGATAAACGCCGTAAATTATTTTATAAAATACTAATTATCATAATTTCCCTTTTTACTATATACTTTTTAGTCAAAGCAGCGACTCGCGCTCCCTTTGCTATTGCAATATTTTTTGCATCACTCTATCTTCTAATATTTTCTAAAATAAAATTTCCAACTAAAATAATTATATTTTCCATTTTTCTTTTCTCTGTTTTTACTTTTATTTCGGGCAGCTATCTTTTCCTTCGCATTGCAGGTCTCCA
>JAGHAI010000218.1 GCA_021161555.1 bacterium | reverse complement strand
TAAAAAAACAAAAAAAACGGCGCACAAGGAAAAAATATTTAAAATATCTGAAGTTGCTCGCCATCGACGCATTCTATCAGCCAACTTTTTCTAACAAGAACCAAAAATTTTAATCTATTCAATATATGACACGGAAAGAGAACAAATTGAAAGAAACTTCCATCTATAATCAATAGACGAGTTATTTCCATCCTTTCTAACCAGAAAATTTTATTATTTGATATACATCTCAATGTTTTACATTATATTTCACTTTATTTTGTGGAAAACACAAATGGCAGATTTTTTAAAAAAAATACTGTTCTTCATTTTGTTGGTATCCTTCGCTTATGCCGACAGCACAGATGTCGAGACATTGCAGTTAAGTGAAAACACAGGTCCTCGATGGGTCGGCTATTCGTGGTTGAGCATTGAATATGTAATTGGTCCAATCATCGCATCATCATATTGGTGGAGACACGCATTTGGAACAAATCCATTTACCAATGTGCGCGAACAGGAACACTACATCGAAGACAAGATGTGGCATTTCTGGAACGGCGTGAATTTATCCGACTTCCACAACTGGGTATTGAGAAAATATTTTGGGCAAAATTCGCCCTGGCCCGCGATGGGAATGACATTTATAACCCTCACCGCAGTCGAAGTCCTCGACGCATCAGACGCAGAAGCAAAGTGGGGGCTTTCCGTATATGACGAAATGGCAAATCTCGGCGGAATCGCATTCTGGTATGTAAAATACAAATATCCAGAACTTCCCGTGGATGTGCGAATTGGTATAAGAAGATGGGATGTAGCCGACAGAATTATAAAAAGAACACACACCTACAAATTGATTAATCCCGACTATGTTGACGACATCCCGAAGGGGCGTTCAAGCCACGCCGACAACTATTCCATACTCAAGGCAGAACTAATCGTGCGACCATACGACTATTTCTACATCGGCTTTTCCGCATCCCTGAAAAATGATGAAGACGGATGGGGTTTTTCAGAAGACCTGCTCGGAATAACGGCGGGATTTGATGTTATGAGATGGTATGCAAAAAAATATCCGTCGAAATATTCTCCATATATCGATACTTTTGGACGATATTTTTCTCAATCCATAGCATATACGCACTGGTTTAAATAAATCGGAGGTAGATATGAACGGAAAAATTTTGTCTATTACGATAATACTCGGCATCTTCGCACAATCATATTGTTTAACAATTTCAGCACCAATAAGATGGCGTTCGTCGGGCTATCTTGCTCGCCTCGTGCCGAGAACAGAAAAATATTTCATCGATGGAATGATGGGCGCCTCTGTCGATATGCTCGAAATAAAGTCAAACAATCTCGAAGCAACATTTTTCCTTCGCTCAACAATATGGACTGGGATGGGTTATCAATGGGAAGACATAATCTTCGACCCGAGATATATGCACTACTCCCTTGTGCCAGGAATACGAGGTAATTTCAAAATTGGAAGCAAAAAATATTCCCTCGCATTCCAGTGGTATCACGACTGCTTCCACGAAGTCGATAGGAAGGAAGAACCGACGATAATCTGGAACATCTTTGAACTGCGCCTCTCACCTATCGAATTTCTGGCTACTGAACGAAGGGATCTTTTCAATAATAAAAATGCTAACTCGCACACAAGCAAAAAACTAACACACAACGCACCACACTTCTATTTAAAATTTTTCTGGGATATCGGCGTGGGAATTTTCCCTCGCTTTCATAACCCCGCCTGGTTTCAATACACTCATCCATTAAACGATAGAATTGACGCAAACCTTCAAATATCATTCGTTCAATACAAATCGCTGCACTGCGAATTTGCGTACAATCCAACGCTCTACTTTCAAAACGGCGGCGAGACATCTCAGCGGCAGTATATCGAACTATCCATAAAACATTATGGCAGCGGCGGAACTTTTTCACTCTTCTGGGGATATACATTTGTGGAAACTCAACCAGTCCGTCCAAAACCCGACCGCGTATGGCTCGGAACAAGATGGGAATTTTAAACAACTCAAATAATATCGGGCGGTTAAATAGCTTGCTAAGGAAAAATATCGTAAACTCGTCCAAAAACTCCGCAATAAAAAAATTCAAGGAAATCCTTTTTTATAAAAGGATTTCCCTGAAATAACTATCCACATTGAAGAATACAACTACATTTCCTGCGACATTTCCGTCAAAAATTCCCTCTTCTCTTCCTCAAATTCCGCACGCTTGTGGTCGGTAAGTTTATCGTGATGTTCACGCAAAAGCCTCTCCATTTTGTGCGATACTTCATCTATCGAAGCAAATATATCGGATGTTTCTGCCTTCGTTATGAACTTCTTACCCGACAATGACAGCGCCAGTTCCGCCTGATTTCTGTGTTTCTCAGCAGTTAAAACGAGCATCGTGTCGAGAATGTTGTCAAAATATCTACTCAATGGAAAGATGCGTTTTTCTGCATATTCACGAATTTCCGGGGTGAGCTCCATATGGCGAGCAGAAATTCTGAGGTCCATCTTGTTCTCCTTTTTTTAATTTACCTGTAAATATTATATACATTTTTCTCGAAAAATCCATATAAAAATGAAAATAAATTGCAACTCTCTGTAATACAAAGAGTTGCAATTATTCAGCATCTGTGAATGAATGTGCTTATGGTAGATTTGGACGAATAAGAACCGTAAGAATCAATGTCATTCTTTCGTTGTAAACGGATGAAGAACTCGGTGCAATGAACTGCAGCCACAACATAAAATCCTCATCAGGGGGAACATTTTCTCCTTCATTTCCAAACACAGTTGGAGTAGCCCAGCTAACTGTTGATTTTACCATATCGCCCGACGGCGAAAATGTAGTGGGTATAAATCCGATTTCTTCAAATCGTCCGCGCAGCGTAAATTTATCATCGCCGGCGATATACGCAGGTGTCCAGGTGCCGCCAGCTTCCTCAACACGCAAGCCAAAATCCACATTCATATTGCCGCAATTCTCCACAATGGGCGCTTCCCCCATCGTCGTGACGCGCGTTTCACCCACGCTAACAGTGTCAAAATTAACCGTATCGTTTGAAATACACACCGCAAGATTTACCCACTGTTGCTCATAATAGGCAATATAAGTCTCTGTGCTATACAGCAGTATATTATGCAATCTATCTCCGGAATCGCTCCATCTGTCAAACACAAAAGCTGTATCACTGCCCGATATGTAATCAACGGCACTTGCCTCAATTTCAACAGAATCGCCCCAGGGAATCCAGGCGAGCGCTATGCTGACACCCGAAAATACAGAATCAGCCACACGAAACCAACCATAGTGGTCGGATGAAGGAATTTTTGCAACTCTTATCAGAACTTCTCCATCATAAAATGCAGTATGTTCCAGAGGAGTGAATAAAGTATCTGTTCTCACGGGGTCAGTCCAGCCATCATCCCAGTTCACAAGCGTGAATTTGATAGTGCCATCAGACGACAAATCGCTGTATGAAGTCTGAATTCTAACTTCGCTTCCGGGAACGAACCAAGCTTCGCAACTGTCGGAAGAAGTTCCGTCAAAAAAGTTAGCACCGATATAGACAAATCCAAATGTATCAGCCGCAGGACTTTTGAAAACCCGATATACATATTGCAGTTCATAATTTGCGGTGAACATCGTATCACCCACAATGGGACCAATCGAACGCTCTAAATCCGGAGAATCAGACCAGCCTGTGAAGAAATACCTAATCATATCTCCGTTATAATCGGGATTAGTCGCACCAATCGTATGATAGGAGCCGATAGCCCAGAAAAATGCGAGAGAATCCACAGACATAATCGTATCACCATCCACAATGAAACCGCCGAAGAGTTCTCGTGGATTTTTTAACAACACTACTTTTGCCGCAACATTATATATCGCAGTTAAAGAACAGGGATTGGAAACGCCGAATGTTATCGCAGTGTCAAGGGAATCAATTCCACTAACTCCTGTCCAGTGGTCGAAGACAAACAAAGTCCCGCCGCTCGACACGAGAAATTGTGTAATGACTTCCGCAGACGAGCCTTCGTCATACCATCCCTCGCCGCTCTGCGATGGAACAGCGCCTCCACAACCGGAATACCCCACAGCAACACGATGCTGCGTTAAAAATTGCCAGTCGAGAGAGGAATTTTCAGTAATGTTAAACGAGAAATTATTGTCCGTTCCGCTCGACGGCACAGAACCACTGCCCAGCCAGCCCGTGCAGATATGACGGGTATTGCCATCGTAAACTGTATCATCCACAGATGCAGTTATGCCTGTCCCAACGACATAGTAAGTCGTCCCTACGGGAGGATTTGGACTTCCATAAGGAGACGATACCACCAGAGATACAGCAGACGACAGAGGTTCCCACTGCCAGTCAACAGATGAATGCCAGGTTATAGTGAAACCAAATGTGGTTCCATAACCCACAGGCGGCGCAGAACCGGTGCCGAGAAAACCAGTGCAAATCATCGTGTCGTCAGGCGATGTCACACTTCCGGAAACATAGCTGCCATCTTCATACCAGTGAGTTCCCACAGCAGGAACAGGACTGTCGTATTCACTCAAAACATCGAGGCTCCACCGCACAATTCCGTCCCATATCCAGGTAATTGTGGAATTTTCGTTTATATTGAAACTGGTCATATTTGAACTTCCCGATGGGATAACAGAACCAGTTCCAAGCCAGCCCGTGCAGGTGTGCCATTCACCATCGACATAGACGGATTCTTCAACTTCGGCAGAAATCGCCGTGCCTTCGGGATAAATTGTCATCCCGGCAGGTGTAGGTGAACCATAAGGAGAGTAAACCCACAATGTGCATACATTTCCGGTCCAGTATTCCCAGTTCCAGGTTATTTCGGAAGGTTCATATATGTTGAAAGAAACCGAAGTTCCCGAACCCGATGACGGGGTCGAACCTGTTCCCGTCCATCCCGTGCAGAAATACCAGCCATCAGGTGAAGAAACGCTCGCATTTACAAGAGAACCTTCCGAATAGTAATGAGTTCCTTCAGGCGGATTTGGAGAATCATATCCACCGGGATTATTCACTGTGAACGGATACATCACAGGTCCTGCCCACTGCCACAAAATCCAGGAATCTTCGTTTATGGTAAAAGACACATTACTCGTTTCGCCAGAATCGGGGACAGAACCGCCACCAACCCAACCCACACAATACCGCCAATCGCTTCCGTCCCACACGGAATCTTCCACATAACAGTTTATCATAGTTCCGCCAGGGAAATAATTCACGCCAGAAGGAACGGGGCTGCCGTAAGGCGAAAATACCATCAAAACATACACAGTATCAGAACTTGAAATTGTCGTCCAGTTCCAGGTAATCGACGAAGGCTCGCCTATGATGAATTCCGCAGAATCTCCATAGCCATCGGAAAGGGAACCTGTCCCCGTCCATCCAACGACATAATTCGTATCGACTGGAGAAGTAACCCAGGCAATAATGTATGTTCCCTCATCAAACCAGTTTATCCCGACAGGAGGAACTGGCGTATCAAATCCATCTGGATTATACACTTTGAATGTATATTGTGTATGATAATTCCACCAGATTTCGGAATCTTCCGTAATTGTGAAGGACACTGCGCAGGAATCTCCGTCAGCGGGAACGGAACCGCTCCCGGTCCATCCATCGCAAATGTATCTCTCATCAGCACCGCTATATACTGTGCAGGACACCGAATAATTCACCGAAGAACCCATATCGTAATACAGAGTTTCATCGGCGGCAAGCGGGTTGTGAACGACGAGCATCATCTGGTCGGTCCACAGCCACTGCACAGAAGCAGAATCAGTCACAGTAAACGAAAATGTAGTTCCGCCGCCGCTTGGAAGCGCACCCCTGCCAAGATACCCGACGCAGGTCTTGTGATAAATCGTATCTGGAGATGTTATAAATCCGTTTTGAACCGAACCTTCATCGAACCAATGTTCGCCAACGGTGGGAACCGGGTCATCGTAATCTGAAAACACGGCAAAATGATATTGATGAACCCAATTCGCTGTCTCCGTCGCCGGTCCAGTAACAGGGAAAGAAGCGGGATTGTCCGTTCCTGAATATAGCGCTCCCGACCAGCTTTCAAAATGCCACCGTTCCCTATCATCAAAATCTGCCACTGAATCAATCTGAATTGCCGCCCACGAGCCTTCTTCATACCATCCCTCACCGACAGCAGAGCCGTGTCCATTTTCGTCTACAGTCAAATAATGCTCGGTGATAAAATCAGCTGTAAATGTCGTTCCCGAGTTCACCACAACATTTCGCAAAACAGTATAAACGCCATCTTCCCAATCAGTGAAGCGATACCTGCTGCCGGAGGCAAAACTTACAATCGAATCCACATATATTTCGTGCCCACTCCCCAGAGAGACGAACATAGTACAGGGAGATGGATACCACACCCCATCGACGCGGACGGAATCGGGTCCGCCAATTGCCTGCACAACAAAAAGCGCGCCGAGCAATGTATATGCGGCATTTGCCGTATATGGTGCATCCATAGTAATAGTGGTCGCGGCGGAGTTCGGGTCGGCTACTGGCGCACCAGACCACACATCGAAATCATACCTGATTCCACCATCCCAGACAGGGTCCTCTGCGGAAATCGCCACAACGGAACCATCGTCGTGCCAGCCGGCGCCGCTCATCGAAGGAGCAACCGGTGTCCCCGAATATGTGAGTGTGAGCTTGTGTTGTGTAATCCAATTTGCGACAACGGTGTGCGTTGTGTTCATCGTCATAGCGGAAGATTGAGACGAATGACTTCCCGAAGCATCACCGCTCCAGTGGTCGAAAACATATCTCGTCTCTCCTGAATATATTATGCTGTCGTTCAAACATCCGTATGCCGTTGCGCCATCATCATACCAGCCTTCGCTCGAAATACAGGGGGAAGAATGGCCATTTTCATCCACTTCGAGCCACCACTGTTCGCGATAATCAGCGACAATGGAGTCTGAAACCGTAGCAGTTCCCGAAGGGGGCGATGCACAGAACCATCTATGAGTTGCTCCGCTGGCAGAACTCGTATAGCTGAAACTATATGGATGCGTTGAACCTGCAGAAGCCCAGAAAGCATAGCAATTCCCGTCCCATACATTATGCGGTGAGCCGTCAACCGTCACAGTGGCATAGTTTGAAGATGTCATTGGACTGCCCACAACCGTTTGAGCACAAAATGCGAGACGATACTGTGAATTCCAGTTGGCAACAGCAGTTCTTGCCGCTGTCATTGTGATATTATTTGAACAGGATGCCCGCGTCCCGGAAGCGTCGCCGCTCCAATGGTCAAAGACATATCTAACTCCACCAGTGCCCGATACAATTGAATCATTAACACAGGCACAGACCGTCGAACCGTGGTTATACCAGCCTTCCACTCCACTGCAGGGGGAAGAATGGCCATTTTCATCAACATCGAGCCACCACTGTTCAGCGTAATATCCGCGAATTGTATCGCCTGCGGAAATCATACCCGAAGGCGGAGATGAGGAATACCATCTATGCGTTGCCCCGCTTCCGGATGATGTCGATGAGAATGAATAATTGTGCGAACTGCCGCAACTCACCCACACATCATAGGAATGTCCATCCCAGAGAGAATGCGGAGAACCATCGAGCGTAACTGTGGCATAATTGCCCGAAGATAGATTGGTGCCAGATGTGGTGGTATGCGCTTCAAAGACAAGATGATATTGACAGTTGAAATTAGCGGTAACCGTCCAGCTCGATGTGGGAACAGTTATCGTGTGAGTTTGCGCTCCGCCGTCAGACCAGCTCGACCAGACATATCGATTCATTCCAGAATACTGCGGCGAACTGACCGAAATCGAATGATTCGTTCCGGGCAACCAGAAATATGTAACGGGCGCAGTATGAGAAACACCATCCACAATCACCTGCAGTCCAGCAGGATTTGTGGTAATCGTTATAGCGGGCAAAGATGCCGTATAATAGGAACCCCAGCAGTATCCACTTCGCTGGATTGAGGCGACATTTGTGTACTGTGAGCCGTGATATATCTTTATTCTTCCACCGCCACCAGAATATCCCGAACTGCCGTTTCCTCCATCTCCCTGATGACTGCCGGAATGAGTTCCGCCAGAACCACCAGAACCGCCACTTCCACCATTGGCGGTAACAGAACCGGAAAGATAAAGATTTTCCGCCATAATGAGAACTCCGCCACCGGAACCGCCACCGCCGCCACCAC
>JAGHAI010000096.1 GCA_021161555.1 bacterium | reverse complement strand
GAGACATTGAAAAGATATTTACATATCGCCCAAAAGACGCAAATTTGTCGTAGCGCAAAAAAAATGCTTGCGAAAAAGTCATTTAGATTTGTAATTTAAAAAAATTGCCGGAGTGGCGGAATGGCAGACGCGGAGGCCTCAAAAGCCTTTGAGGGCAACCTCGTGTGGGTTCAACTCCCACCTCCGGCAAAAATTTTTGTGCAAACAATATTTTGCCTGTGTAAAAATAATGTGAACGAATATGCGGCTTTTGAGATTACGACAGAAGGAGAGTGAGGAAGAGCGGCTTCGCGAGATTTTGCGCAAGGTTCGCCGCATAGATATTGCGACGCGCAAGATTGTTCAGGATGTATTTTCCGGCGAATATCACTCGGTATTTCGCGGCAGAGGAATGGATTTTTCTGAGGTGCGCGAATACCAGCCTGGCGATGATGTCCGCACAATAGACTGGAATGTCACGGCGAGAATGGGAAGGCCTTATGTGAAACTTTTTGAGGAGGAGCGCGAACTCACTGTGGTAATTGCAGCGGATATGAGCCGTTCCTCTGTCTTTGGCACGGTCAACGAGATAAAGCGGGAAATTGCCGTCGAAATCGCCGCACTGTTGGCGTTTTCCGCAATCGCAAATAACGATGTTGTGGGCTTGTTGATGTTCACAAGCGATGTGGAAAAATATATCCCGCCTGAAAAAGGGAAGCAACACGCATTGAGAATAATAAGGGAACTACTCGCGTTTCAGCCCGCAAATGAAAAAACCGACATCGCAAAAGCGCTGGAATACCTATATCGCATTCTCATTCGTTCGGCGATTGTGATAGTGATTTCGGATTTCATCGACGAAGAAATATACAAGCCGCTTTCCCTTATGGCAAAAAAGCACGACCTCGTTCCCGTTGTGATTTCTGACCCCGTCGAGAAGAAATTTGCTGGCGCGGGAGTTGTGGTTCTCGAAGATGCCGAGACGGGAAAGATAGTTGCCGTTGATACTTCTGACCCGAGAGTCTGCAGAAATTTTGAGATGGAGACATCGGCAGATTTTGAAGCGCAGAAAAAACTTTTCGGTTCCCTTGGAATTGACCCGATATACATTTCAACTGACCAGGATTATGTGAAGGCGCTCGAAATGTTCTTCAAATCGCGCAGCAGGCGATTTAGATGATAAGATTATCAATTTTTTTTGCTCATCGCTATTCTTACATAGTGTATTCCCGTTATCCAAGACAGCAGAACGACAATGGAAGCGTATATGACGATGATCTTTTCTGCGGTTTGCGACATTGGCTTTGATATGAGCGCCGCCCAGGAGAGAAGAGCCGTGAGCATAATCAGTTCGAATGTGGTCTTTAACTTTGCGAGAAGCACGGGGATGATTATCCCTTTGCCCTGCTGTATTTTCACGATGCGTATTATGGTGACGACGACATCCCTGAAAATGAGCGCAATCGTTATCCACCAGGGCAGCAGTTTCATCATTGACAGTGCAACCAGCGCAAATCCGGAAAGTGTTTTATCCGCGATTGGGTCCCACAATTTTCCCCAGTAAGATGTCTTTGTTCTTCGTGCAATGTATCCGTCCCAGAAATCGGATATTGCCCCAAGCGCAAACAACACAAGTCCCAGAATTTTTATCTTTTCGTCGCCGAGGAGAAAGAAAAAAAGCACGATTGGTGCGACGACAAGCCGTCCGAAAGTGAGCCAGTTCGCTGGTGTTATTGTTGAATTTTTTCTGCTATCTATAAATTTTAATGGTGTTTCAATCGGAAAATTATTTTTCGCCAAAACCATCGGCAAAAAGTTTTGCTATGGCTTCGACAGCATCCTCTTCATCCGGACCTTCGGCAGATACTTTTACCTTGCTTCCCTTTTCAGCCGCCAGAATGAGAACTCCCATAATGCTTTTTGCGTTCACTTCTATGTCATCCTTCGACAGTTTCACATCGGATGAAAACTGCGACGCCGTTTTAACAAGAAGCACCGCAGGTCTGGCGTGCAGACCAAGTTGATTTACAACTGTAACTTCCCGTTCAACCAAAATCTACCTCGCTTTGTCCCAGATTATTTTTGAGTAAAATATCGTTCACGAAAATTTTCGCAAGAATAATGTTGAAAAACTATTTTGAATTGAAGGTTTTTTCAATTTCGTACTGCAGGATGACTTTACTATTTCAAAAATTTTGGAATTTTAAAAATTTCTTGCGAAAATGATAACTCCACATTTAATTAAAATATGCCTCACAAAACCAAATACATTGTGGTAACTGGTGGTGTTCTTTCGGGGCTCGGAAAGGGCATTGCCACTGCGAGTGTAGGACGACTTATATCTTCCAAACTGCGCGTAATTCCCATAAAGTGCGATGGCTACCTGAACACAGACCCAGGGACGATGAATCCCATTGAGCACGGTGAAGTGTTTGTCCTCGACGACGGGGGGGAAGTCGATATGGATTTTGGACACTATGAGCGATTTTTGGGAGTTGTCGGAAAGAGCGATTGGAATCTCACGATGGGCAAAGTCTATTCCCGCATTTTGGAAAAGGAGAGGCGCGGGGATTTTCTCGGAAAGACGGTTCAGTTAATTCCCCATGTGACCGATGAGATAAAGGCGCATTTTTTAAAAATTGCGCAGGAAGAGCGCGCCGATGTGGTCATAATCGAAATTGGTGGAACAGTCGGCGATATGGAAAACGAGCTTTTCATCGAAGCGGTTCGTCAGCTCGGGCAGGATGTCGGTGGTTCGAACATTATTTACATACACCTAACTTATGTTCCGATACCTTCAAATGTCGGCGAGCATAAGACAAAACCAACACAGCAGAGCGTTAAGCTTTTGAACGAACGCGGCATTCGTCCCGATATAATAATTGCTCGTTCTCCAGAGCCTCTGCCGCAGAAGGTTAAGGATAAAATTTCACTTTTCTGCAACATTCCAGCGGAAGCAGTAATTTCGGGGGAAGATGTCGAAACTGTGTATGAAATTCCGCTGATGTACGATGAGCAGAACCTCACCGAATTATTGCACAAAAAGCTTGGGATTTATTCACCGCCAAAGCTTGAAAAGTGGCGCAAGCTTGTGGATGCGATAAAGCATCCCGAGCGGGAAGTGAATATTGCCATTTGCGGCAAATACACAGATTTACGCGATTCTTATGCGTCGATTATTGAGTCCCTTATTCATTCGGGAGCTCATCTTTCGGCGCGCGTCAACATCAAATGGATTGAAACAACAGAAATTGAGAATGGAAAACTGACCGTGGAAAAGGCGCTTGAGAACATTTCTGGCGTGATAGTTCCTGGTGGGTTTGGCGTTCGTGGAATAGAAGGCAAGATAGATGTGATAAGATATTGCCGTGAGAATGACATTCCATTTTTGGGAATTTGTTATGGTATGCAGCTTGCTATTATTGAATTTGCCAGAAATGTCTGCGGTCTTAAAGGTGCGAACACCACTGAGGCAGAGTCCGAAGGAATTGAGGTCGCACATCCTGTTATATGCCTTCTTCCGTCGCAGAAAGGGCTTAAAAAGAAAGGCGGAACGATGCGCCTTGGCGGTCAGGATGTATTTTTAAAAAAATCAACCCTCGCAAATAGATTGTATAAAGCAGATAAAATTCGGGAAAGATTCCGCCACCGATATGAGGTAAATCCCGAATTTGTTGAAATCTTCGAAAAATGTGGAATGGTATTTTCAGGCTATGAGCCTCAGGAAAACATTATGCAGGTTATGGAATTGCCAGAGCATTCTTATTTTATTGCCGTTCAATATCACCCCGAACTTATTTCAAAGCTGGAAAAACCTGAACCGCTTTTCTATAATCTTGTAAAATATGCACTTGCAAAAAGTAAAGTTTGATTAAGCCCTTACATACCTTGACTGTGAACAGTATTGATTATATTCGCAATTTTTGCAAATTTCACTTTTTTGAGCCGGTGGAAATTCATTTTTGGATATTAGCTTCAATAATTCATTTATTTTTTCTCTCGTTTCTTTGTGTATTTCTTCATTATACTTCATCGAAACCCAATATGGTCCATTCCAATCTGCAAGACCAGTAACATATATCAGTCTGTCTATTTCTGCATCAAAATATTCAGTTAAAAGATATGCGTATATTTGCAGTTGGAATTCATCCTTTGATTTTATTAAATGAACATCTGTATTTTCTTTTTTAAATTTTTTACCCGTTTTATAATCTATAATTGATATTTTCCCATCCTCTTGAATGTCTATTCTATCTATTCTCCCCTTAATACTTACCCTTTTATTTCCAATTTCTATTTCTTTTTTTACAATAACCTCAAACCCTGCTGGAATTGACTTATTATCTCTATCCAATATTTCGGTTTGAATTTCTAATATTTTTTTAATAAAGTTTTTTGCGAATATTTCATCATATTCAAATTTATCGAGCATAGTGTATGGTATATCGCTATTCCAGATGATAGTTAGTTCTCTTCTGAATAATGAATATAAAGTGTCTATATTTTCTTTCAATGAAAATAATTTATTTACTATACTTTTATAATCTGTATCTGGGAG
>JAGHAI010000184.1 GCA_021161555.1 bacterium | reverse complement strand
TTTATTTAATATTTTGTCTATAACTTTTACTTTTCAACAGAATAGAACTTTTGCACTTTTGCCAACAACAAAATAACAAAATTCTGTGGATTACTGTGGAGAACTTAAAGAATCTCTTACAAAGATGCTTATAGTCCGCTTTTTCTGTGCTTTCTTTTTTCAATCTGGTCGATGTTTGCGGGAGGTATAGAATCCTGAACTATTCTTCTTCTTGTATTTGTCTTGATTGTGTCTTCATCAGAATGAGTCAGCGGGCAGTATTTGGTCGGCACGGGATTTTTTCGCAAAAAGACCTCGTGTAGCACCCTTTTGCATCTTTTCGTTGCCAGAAGCCCGGATTCATCACAGATGTCGAGGAACACGACTTCGTCCCGTGGAACCTCGAAGCTATCGGCTTTTGTTGGACCTTTTGGATAGTATGTCAACATTAGTTTAGTCCAGGTGGGCAGAGCTGCGCGGGAGCCGGTCATACCGTCTCCGAGTGAGGTTAGATCATCGAAGCCGACCCTAACGCCAGCTGTGATTTTTTTCGTAAATCCCACGAACCAGGCATCTGTGTATTCGTTTGTAGTTCCTGTTTTTCCACCTGCGGGATGGAGAAATCCAAACCTGCGTGCGCCATATCCTGTTCCGTGGTTTATCACACTTTCGAGCATCGATGTCATAACATAGGCAGTCCCCTTTGAAAGAACTTCTTTCTTTTTTGTCTTCTGTTCCATAATCACAGTTCCATCTGCGTCGAGAATTTTGTCTATGTATATGGGTTCGACTGAGACACCCTGGTTTGGAAAGATTGAATATGCCTTCACCATATCCCACAGTTTTACTCCGCTTGACCCCATTGCGATTGAAAGAACGGGGTCAAGGTGAGTTGTTATTCCCATTCTGTGAGCATATCTTATTACATTTGCAGGACCGACCATTTCGCAGAGTCTTATCGACGCAAGGTTTCGCGAGTGCATAAGCGCTTCCCTTAATGTTATTTCGCCGAGATATTTTTGGTCGTAGTTCTGTGGCCGCCAGATTTTACCATCTTCCATATCCCATATTCCTGGCGTATCTTCAATTATGTCGGATGGTTGCCAGCCGTTGTCTATTGCCGTCGTATATACGAATGGCTTGAAGGCAGAACCAGGCTGACGAATTGCCTGCGTAACGCGGTTGAACTGACTCTGCTGAAAGTTTTTTCCGCCTATCATAACCAGTATGCGGCCTGTCTCATTTTCAATCGCAAATACCGCGCCGTTTACCTGTTTCCAGACGCGAACTGAATCCCCTTTTGTGCTGTCCCAAACCATCTGAGTATATGATGGGTTATCGGGATGATGAAGCACTTCCACGCGCCTTTGCAGAAGATGAAGACGATTGGAGAGCGTCTCTTCTACGGTGTGCTGAAGATGATAATCCAGAGTAGTATAAATAGTTACGCCTCGCTCATAAAGCCAGTCTTCCCCATATTTTTTGGCAAGTCGCCGCCTGACGAAGTCAACGAAGTAGGGCGCTTTCCATTCCATTCCTCTTTTAACTTTCTTTATTGAAAATGGAATTCTTTCCAGTGAATCGAGGTTCTCGGGGGAGACAACACATACATCTTTCATAAAATTCGATTTTTCCATTATTTCGAGGACAGTGTTTCTTCTTCTTATCGCGCGTTCCTGTTTCCTGAGATATGCGGATGGTGCGCGCAATATTCCAACAAGTAGTGCCGCTTCTTCAGGACCGAGTTCTGATGCATCTTTTCCGAAAAAACTCTTCGCCGCTGACTGAACACCATAGCAGCCTTTGCCCATATATGTCTGATTTATGTATAGTTCAAGAATTTCGTTCTTGGAATATTTATTCTCCAATCTTATCGCTGTCAGTGCTTCCTTTATCTTTCTCGTTATTATTTTTTCACGAGTGAAGAAAAGATTTCTTGCGAGTTGCTGTGTTATCGTGCTTGCACCCTGTGCTCTTCTTCCTGCGCGAAAGTTCGCGACGATTGCGCCGAGAATTCGCCACGGGTCGATGCCCCAGTGCTTGAAAAATCTCCTGTCCTCCGTAGATATGAGTGCTTTTATAAAGCACGGTGAAACATCGTCAACTGAAACCCAGATTCTTTTCTCTCCTGCAAATTCGGCGAGTAAAACTCCATCGGAAGAATACATCTTGCTGACGAGAGGCGGACGGTATTCTTCAAGGATTTCCGGGTCAGGAAGTTCGGGAGAATACAGTGTATAAACGATGAATAGGACTATCGCAGGGATTAGAAGTCCGCTTATAAATCCAAGCAAGCCGATGAACAGTCCGTTTGTCAGCCTGAACGGATGGTGAACCGATACAACTATATCACCGATGTGTTTCCTGAGTTCCGTCATACCAGAAAAATATTACACCAATCGTGTTTAACAAGCATTTCTTTGTATATTAAAATTTTCGCAGGCGGGAAAGTATTTGTTCTTAGGCAGTTGAAAGTGGAGGAGGGCTATCGGATTATTTCCCGCCACCACAGGTTAATGATATACCAGTTTGAACCGTCAGATTGCAGCGTAATTGCGAGGTTAACAGTTCCCAGAACTCCAGTGGGGTCGTCAACGCCATCGACTGTCTGCGTTCCTGTGGTTATCAATTTGAAACTTTGTTAGAAAATTTCCCATTAAATTATTCTCGGTTCGTGAAAGTCATTGATGTGTTATCAGAACCATCCTCTGCACATCCAGTCGGGATGGGTTAAATAGAAAGACACTGTTTCCATTTCTGCGGTGAGATTTACATTGCGCAGGATAAATCCCTCCGGCAGGTTAATTCTAACTTCCGAAAAACTTATTATTCCCCGAATGCCTGCTTTAACCACATTCATAACGGCTTCTTCTGCTGAATTCGCCGGGACAGCAACAACTGCTATTTCTATTTTCTTTCGTTTTGCTATTTGTGCAAGTTTTTTAGGGGAATAAATGGGTATATTATTATATTTTGTTCCGATTTTTTCCGGGTCTATATCAAATATCGCCACGATATCAAATTTTGACAGGTGAAACCCTTTGTATTTTGCGAGTGCTTTTCCGAGTCTTCCAAGTCCCACAAGAGCCACTCGCCAGCGCTCAGAAAGCCCCAGAATCTCTTCAAGGGCTTTTATGAGCTTGTCAATGTTGTATCCTTTGCCTTTTATTCCAAAACTGCCAAAACAGGAAAAATCCTTTCGCACCTGGGCAGGAGTGTATCCATTTATAGCGGCAATTTCCTCCGAGGAGATGAATTTTTTTCCACTTTCCTTAGCCCTTTTGATAGTGCGTAGATAAACAGAAAGTCTCTGCACAGTCGATATCGGTGTAACTCCAGACGATTCTGCCAAATTGCCTCCTTTGCATAGTTGTTAATCTGAAATTTCTATGGAATATGAACGCTATCGAGGTCTGCGATTATCTCAATCCATATACTATCTCCGTAGTCGGGGTCTATGCTCTGCGGAATAGTATCTCCCGGAACATTATATTGCCCGATTATGTTCCAGGGACCAACTGAATCCACATTGCCCACCGCGGTGACGAAGACCCAGTTGTAAACCGTGTCGGGGTCAAGTTCTATTCTGAAATCAAAAGTATCCGATTCAAGCGGCAGATTTACTTCCTGATATGCCGCAAGATAACTGAAATCCAGCGCATCCCCTGGTGGTCTGTCGTATGCAACCACTACCCAGCAAAATTGCACATTTTCAGGCATTTCTCCAATGAAATAAATCCTTCCCGCCAAAATTGCAGGGCTGTTTTCTGGATTGCCTTCGCCAGGCGGCGCAAGACCATAGTCATCGCACCCGAAAAATGATATGAAAATTATAACTGAAAAATATACTATGGTTAGGTAGATTTTTCTCATAGGCTTTATATTAAATTATTTTATAAATTTGGCAAGTATTTTTTATTTACACGCTTGATGAT
>JAGHAI010000014.1 GCA_021161555.1 bacterium | reverse complement strand
GTAATAATTATTAAACAAATATAGAGGAGGCTAATTATGAAGAACTACGGTGTATTTCTGCTGCTTTTTTCGTCAATGGTAGTTCTTGGTTTTGTTCCTATTGTTCGTGCAGATGATTTGATTTTGCCGGACATTCACGCGGAGGTAGCACTTCAGTCAGAAATGTATTTCGGCGAGGACGATACTATATCGGGATACCTTGTTCCTGACGATGCAATTGTTGTGCGGCAAGCGGTTATTTCGGCTGAAGGTGAACTCGGCAAATATGTTGAATATTTTGTAGAGTTTGGCACAGCAGCTTGTATGGGCAGGGGAGCTGGTGTCCAACGCAAGCACGCGGGTCTTCTTTTCAAACCATGCGATTTTTTGAAGGTTGGAATTGTGCAGGACCATGCAATGCGAGGATTTGAACTGTATCAGTGCTGTATGGAAGTGCTGACCGCCGAAAAACCCCGCTTTTCAAAAACATTAGCTCCCTGTCATCCACTCGGAGCAGTGATAGAAACCGACATCGATATTACTGGAACGATGGGGATTGCCACACAATTCGGTTATTTCAATGGTCCAGCGGGCACATTTGATGAAGAACACGACATCAATCTCGGCCTCACATTTCGCACACCGCTCGAAGGACTGTCTGTTGCTGGATTTTATACCGATTGGTTGCAGGATTTCGAGTATGACGGAGAACCCGACAATGGCTTCCGAACGGGATTTGGGCTGGATTTCGATAGGTTCAACGCACATCTGCGCGGAGAATACTATCTGGGAAAGGGATTTTATAGCTCATTCGGCGATAGCATAATGACATCCGAAGATTTGAAGATGAACGCATTCTATATCGAAGGTGCTTATGCGGTGCAAACGGGCTGGGATATTTTGCCCTATATCCAGCCTTATGCGATGTATCAATCTTGGGATAAAGCATCGAATGTGGACGGCGACCACACATATAGTTATTTGACCGCAGGTGTTTCCATCGGGCTTGGCGAATACGATGCAAAATTGAGAATAGACTATGAAATGCCGCTCTCAGCGCCGGACGACACTCCCGAAGAGGCGGGAAAACTTGTTATCCGAATTCAGGGAGGTATTTAAGATAAAAGGACGGACATGAAAGCTGATAAATTAAGAATCTCAATGCTGTGGATTCTTATGACAGTATCTCTGCTGGTTCACGGGCAGTTGCACTTTTTCGAAGCAGGTGCAGTGCCGAAAGAACCAATTGGTTTATTGATTTTCTTCTCGCTCTGCTATCTAATCCCGATGGTTATGACATTCCTATCGCTGATATTGAAAAACTCGCTCAATCGCTGGCTGAATATAATCGTGGGATGCGTGTTTCTGCTGATGAATCTATACCACACTTACGGTCACATAAGTGAGCCTCACCAGTTGCCGATTATGTTATGGACTGTTGTTATCGCAATTTTGATTCTACGATATTCGTGGAAACAATACATACCGTTCGAGAAAAATTCTCAATAATGAGAATAAATCACACAAACAGGAGGTGGATTATGGGTCTGTTGAAGGAAGATGTGCTTCACCTGAAAAAAGACCTTGAGCACATCCATCAGGACATTGAGGCATTTCTTGCGAAGGCTGAGGAGCAGTGTGCAGAAAGTCCGCATTTTAAGGAGATGCACGGTCATATAAAGGACCTTGACCAGCATCTTCACGATGTCCTCGCTCATATCGGGCATATCGAGGAGGAACACACAGAATAGTGTTTATGTCTGCGATAGCTGGGGCGTCCCGACCGGTCGGGATGCCCCGAAATTACTCAATTACAAGAAAAGGGGAAAATTATGGACTGGCTCATATCTGGCGGAAGAATTAGAGGTATCAAACCCAAAGAGAAGGATGAAAACGAAAATAATTATAGAACTTTGGATTATGAACAAAATATCGAAAACGAGGAGGAATCCGATGACAATGAGAAAACTTCTGTATGCAATTGTCGTGCTGGCAATTGTGGGAATTGCCGTTGCACAGCCGATAACGATTGAACCCTCTGATGATATGTATTCCGACCCCGACCATACCGGAGCACATCCCACCGATGAGCTATGGGTAGCGAATTACGACCCAGCTGGAAATCATCAACGAATTATGATGAAGTTCGACCTCGACGATTATATCGGTCAGGAAATCGATAGCGCAATACTCAATCTCAATCGGTTTTTTGGATGTCCTTCGGGCGAGCCGACGCATACTAATTTTTATGACATCACTGCCACCTGGGATGAGTCGTCGTGGCCCGAGAACACCCACATTTCCCACGGCACTGCCGTATGGGCAAATTATGTGTTTAACGCCAACGGCTGGCATCGGATAGACATCACACCGCTTGTTCAGGAATGGCTGGATGGCACAACACCAAACTATGGATTTGTCATCGAAGCCATTCCGGGCAATAAGTTCAGCAAGTTCTATTCGAAGGAAGCCGCGAGCGGTGTGCGTCCATATCTGGAATTGTTCGGCGCAACCGATGTAGATGAGAAAACCGCTACCCCTGAAAATTTTGCAATTCAAATTTATCCCAATCCCTTTAATTCATCGTGCGCCATCATAGCGCCCGCAGAAGCAAAAGTTGAAATATTAGATATGATGGGAAATGTTGTGGCATCCATCTTCGATGTTGAACCGGCTACGCCCATTTTACCAGGCGGAACAAATGAGAGAAGTACATACGGAGAATATAGAAGAATTTTATGGACGCCAGATGAACCAATTCAATCGGGAATCTACTTCATTCGTGCAACAATTCCACAACGGACAGTTTCATCGGTTTGCACTAAGAAAGTTGTGTATTTGAAATAATATCTGCTCATCCTGCAAGGCAACGAATGGATTACCCCGCTCGGCGAAATTGTGAAACTGTCCTTTAATTTATACTCTGGTAAAGTCGGGAAATAGATGAGTCGTCCTGGTTAAGTAGTTTATTTCTTGTTCAAAGTAATCCCGCCCCAGAAAGTCCTTGGCGGCATCGGATATCCCTTCTGGGTAAAGTATTCAATATCTGCGATGTTATCCACAGCAAAGTTAAATGACAGCCATTTCACAGGCTTAACAGAAATTCTCGCATCCGCCACGAGATAATCGGGAAGTTTATCCTTTTCGTTATCCGATGCGAATAGGTCTTTCGCGCCGTCCCACATCAGAGAAATTTTTACGGGAACGAAAATTTTTCTGCGATAGAAAATTCCGCCTGTGAAATGATGAGCGGGCGAAATCGATGTCCTTTCGCGCAGTTGCTGATACGAATATCCAACATCGAGCGAAATCGTCCTGTGCAGTGCGACTTTTATCTCCGTCGTGATGCCAGTTCTGTCGAAAGTCTCGCTATTACGAAACGGATGTTCGGGATATCCATCGACAATAAGGTTTTCCGCATAAGTATGCCATACAAAAATTCTGCCATTCAGCATATTTATATTGAAATGCGTTCCCAGTTGACCGGTCCAGGAATTTTCAGGAAGCAGGTCGGGGTTCGACCAGGGGAAAATATTTGTCTCGCGCAGAGATGGAAATCTAAATCCGTTTGCAATGCGAATGTAAGGAGAGATGTGTTTTTCCACAAGATATGACACCGTTATTTCGGGGGAAATGTGTGCATCGAAGTTTTTTCGGTAGAACGCAGCGGAACCGATATTTGTGCGCAATTTCCCAAACGAATACTGAAAATATGCCGACGCCGAATAATCGTCAGTCCAATGTCTTCCGAAATCTATGTCGTTTTTTTTCGCTTCGCCGCCCATCTGAAGTGTTGTCAATTTCAAGCCGAATTCTCCACCTTTAATTGAGTGTAGCACGAAAAGCTTCGTTCCCCAGGAATTGTCATCACTGCGAAAGCCATCGTATATGCTGTGTTTGCCATCGTGCATAAACGCACTAATTTCCACTGAAGTATTTTCAAAGGAATGTTTGACCCTTGCGTGAAAATGTTCTCTCGTAATTCTATACCAGGCATCTTCCTTCGGTGCATCAATCGTGCCAGGGTCATACAGGGAAAACCAATCTCTGTGAACAGAGAAGAAAAGGTCATTTTTCCCGTTCCTGTATCCGATGTGTGTTCCCCATCTTTCGGAAGAATACGAATCGTCGGCATCTGTGCGGTATCCATCTGTGTGGTCGGATGAATAATTCACGCCAAAATCTACATCTTTCACATTTCCATCTATTCCGGCTTTGGCATTTCTGCTGTCGAAAGCGCCGTATTGCCCGTCGAAAATACCCTCAATTCCAGCTTTCGAACGGCGGTATGTTTCGACTGCGACTGCACCGCCCATAGCGTTCGCTCCAAACATAACAGGTGCGGCACCTTCTATGAGTGAAACCTTTTGCGCGCGGAACACATTCATAGCATCGTAAACAGGATGTCCCATAATTCCCATCCACAGCGGGTCTCCGTCGAATATGAACGCAATTTGCGTCGTCGGGGAACCGCCAAGCCCCATAAGGTTTGTCTTTCCTGCGGCTCCCGATGCCACTCCATATCCCAGAAGCGCACGACGGGTGAAGAATAATGCAGGCGAAAGATTTTTCGCGGCATCCAGCACAGAAGAATTCATTTCCGATGACATATCCACAGAATCCTGCGATTGGAAAAATTCGCGCTCGCCAACGACTTCAAGTTCTTCGCCGATATATGTCCTCTGCTCATCAGCCCGCAAAAATGCCGCAAATGAAAGTGCAACAATCAACAAAAAAATGTTCCTCAACATAATCGTTCCTCCTCATTCTGTTATTGTCGTTATAATCAACTTGCCGAAAAGCACGCCCTTTTTCGTAAAAAGCCCGTTCGCTATTTTTCTTATTTCTCCCGATTTCCCCTTCACCGCGAGAATTTCAAGACATTTCGATTCATCAAGATGAATGTGCAGCGTTGCCACAACTTCGCCATAGTGATGGTGCTGATATTCCGTCAATTTCCTTTGTAGTTCGCGCTTTTTGTGGTCAAAAACCATAGCGATTGCGCCGACCACTTCCCTGTTCTGCGTTTCCGCACCGTGTTCAACCACGAATTGTCTCATCAGATCGCGAATCGCTTCACTGCGATTGTCGTAGCCAATTTCTTCGGCAATCCTGTCGAAACTTTCCACCAGTTCATCTTCCACAGCAACTCCAAAACGATAAAGGCGCGACATTTCCACCCTCCGTAGCATAATTTTGTAAAAAGATAGCACAATTGAAAATTATGTCAAGAAAATCTGACAAAAAATTTAACTTTTTTGACGAGAAAGATGTCATCACCAAAGACATATTTTGTTTGTTATTTTACACTGAGACATTAAATTTATGTCGAATGGAAAAGGAGATTTTACAATGCAAAAATTTTTGATGATTTTGATTTTATCTTCCATCGCAATGGCTATTCCACGACTGGCTTTTTACGATTCCGACCCGAGAACTTCTGCCGGATTTCCGGGGCATTTTGATGCCGTGCATTATTTTCTGCACATAAACCTCTCCGAACCTTATGAACAATTAACCGATGCGTTCGTGAAAATAACCCTGACAAATCCTGAAACTTCCGACAGCATCGTTCTGCTCGATTTTGAAGATATGACCTGCGACAGCGTAATTTACACGCACCCGATATTGGATATCTGGTCATACTGCGATTTTGAGCAGAGCGGCGGAACTCTTGCGGTTCACCTTCCGTTTCCATCACCTGTTGATGATACATTTTTCCTCACGATATACTATCACGGCGAACCTGATGGCGGATATTATGTTGAAAACAACCGCTATGGAAATCGTGTTATCTATACACTTTCGTGGCCCTCCAATGCGAGGTGCTGGTTTCCGTGCATAGATTATCCATCGGACAAAGCCACAGCGACAATTGAAATCACTGCTCCATCGGAATTAAAAGTTGCCGCCAACGGGATGAGAACATCTTCCGACACCGCTGGCGCTGCGGTCGAACATACTTTTATTATGGAACAGCTCATTTGCACATACAATATCTGCTTTGCCGCAGCGGACTATATTTTCTGGAGCGACACATCTGGCGACGGTGTTCCAATATGGTATTTCGCATATCCCGAAGATTCAGCCGCGGCGCTTTATGACTGGGGACGAACACCAGAAATACTCGATTCTTTTGAAACCTATTTCGGAGAATATCCATTCGACAGGTATGGGATGGCTACGACGCCTTTTGGACTTGGCGGAATGGAGCATCAGACGATGACATTTCTCGGCGATGGAATTGTTACAGGAAGCCGCACTTATGAAAGCGTAGTCGCGCACGAACTATCTCATTCCTGGTTCGGGAATTCCGTCGGTCTGGGCGACTGGCGAGATTTCTGGCTGAACGAGGGTTTTGCCGTATTCTCGGAATTTCTATACACAGAAATCTTTTTCGGCGACGATGTGGCAAAAGACTATCGCAGAACCACTCAACACAGTTATCGCACATCCGGGGAAGATTTTCCGCCATACGACCCCGATGTCTATCTATCCACCACCTGCTACAATAGAAGCGGATGTATTATGGAAATGCTGCGGTTTCTTATGGGCGATTCCCTTTTCTTCGATGCCGTTCGGGAATGGACGCGAAGATATCGATACAAGACCGTCACTACAGATTCGTTCCAGATTTTGATGGAAGAATTTTGGGGCGAACCTCTCGATTGGTTCTTCGACGAATGGGTTTATTCAGGGGGATATCCGAAGATAAATTACTGGCACAACTGCTGGCGCGACGGAGACAGCTTTACGACCATACTTCACATTGAACAGGATTCATTTCACTGTGCATATTATTTCACGACACCGCTTGAAATCAAGCTGGAAACTGCTGGCGAAGATTTTTACGATACGCTGTGGCTCGACAGCTGGTCGGAAAACTTTTACTTTTCATCTCCCGATACTCTCGTTCGCATAACAATCGACCCAAATTATAGAATACTTCGTTCGCTGGAACACATTACCGCCGTGGATGATACAAAGAGAAAACCCGAAAATATTTTCATAAAAACCTGTCCAAATCCATTTAATTCCAGGTGCAGAGTTTTCGTTCAGAGCGCAGGCAAAGTGAAAAATATTACCTGCCAATTATACGATGAAAGCGGAAAACTTATGAAAACTTTCGATGTTGACTTATCCAGTGGAAATAATATAATTTCAATTGACGGCAACAATCTGGAAAGCGGAATTTATTTCATAAAATTCCACAGCACAGGGTATAATTTATCGCACAAAATTTTGCTCATTAAATAACACCTTACGACGATGAGAAACATATCCACAGCATTATTTTGGGGACTTATTTTTCTTTATGGTGGCATTATCTTTCCACAGACAGTTTACTGGACGGAAACCACACAGCCCGATTTTGCCGATGGATATATTGACCCGAATTTGTATGCTTCGTGGCGGAGAAGCATCGAAAGCGTGCCAGCCTATGGTGCAATCGAATGGTTTCCACGCTTCGATTTGGATGGAAATGGCTATCCCGATTTCATATCAGCTGACTTCAATTCTCCATATAATTTGAGAATATGGTTTATGGGAGTTTCTGGATTGGACCATTTTCAACTCCTGCCCATATCCAATTCTGCCGGGGATTGCGACTTCGCAGACCTCGATGTGGACGGAGATGCCGAACTTATTCATTCTGGATATTGGGTCCACAGGACAACTATTTATTGGAACTCCTCGGGAACATTTTCAGATTCGGATACCACTCTACTTTTGAACGACGACGGAGAAGCGGTGTATGTTGCCGACCTCGACGCGGATGGATACCTCGACATCATAATTGCAGGCGATGGAAATACTTTATATATACACTGGGGAACATCGGGATTACCGCACGGATGGAGCGTTGGCGGAACCACCACTATGAATATGTATGGAAAAATGGTTCACAATATCGAATGCGCCGACCTTGATAACGATGGAGACCTCGACCTGCTCATCCCATTCTGGGACGGCAACAGACCTCTTATTATACTTCGCAACCTCGGCGCAAGAACATTTGACACAGATACTTTGCTCGTCACCGATGTTTCTCCAAACCATCACCACGGGCTTTCCGTTGGAGACCTCGACAAAAACGGATATGTGGATATAGTAGCCACAAACTGCCATACTGGAGCGACAGACCCGGCGGATATATTTCTCAATGATGCAACAGGTTTCTCATCGACTGTGGGACCATCGCTGGTTTTGCATCCGGGCTCCTGTTATGGCGGCTCGGCGCTTCACGATTTTAACGACGACGGATGGCTCGACATATTATTCTTCCGCAGCCATCCAGAGGGTTCTCTGAAAATATGTCTAAACTCTGGCGGAACATCCCCTCTCTTTTCTGACGCTACCTGCTACACTATAGGTCCATACGAGGTCGACGCGACAGGTGGAACTATAATCGACGCTGACGATGACGGAATAGCCGATATATATTTGAATATAGGCGATATACCAGCAGGATACTCTTTATTGCTCTGGGGACCGTCATACAGCACCTGCGATTCTTTCACTAACAATTCAGACCATCACGGAATCTTTCGCGAGCCGGGAAATATTCGCGACAGGTCTAAATCTGCATATTACGAGAGCAATATTTTCGACACAGGTTTCGAGCACGGTGCTTGCAGTGGAGATGTCAGCTGGGTCGCCTATGATGAACGCGATTATTCAGGTATGACATTCCCCGACCCGATTGGTTCGGCTGTGATAATCCTTGGCAGAGGGGGCAACACGCCTTTACCCGATGCTTCCTGGACCAATTGGGATACTTTGACCGATGGTTCACCACTTCCAATGTCTATTATGGGACACAGATATTATCAATATCGTGCGGAACTTTGGTATTCCAACCCGGCATATCTCCCCTGGCTCGAACGGATAGAATTTTCCTTCGACCCCTGCGCCTGTCCTGAAATAGACTCCGTCTGGTTTTTTGAAGAAACCGAGCGCGATGGCGAAAATCTCGTGAGAATATGCTACATCGCAAACGATGCCGATGGAGATTCATTCTTCGTGGAACTTTCCATCACCGATGACGGCACCCCCGTGCCAATCCATTCAATTTACGATACAATTTCTGGCTATCCGCCGCCTAATATCGACTGGGTGCACAACGGAGAACACTGTTTTGTGTGGGATATGGGCGAAGATTATCCCGATAGGGAAGGATGTGATTTCGAGGTGAAAATTTCGATACACAATGAGACAACTGAACTGCTCACGGTGGTGGATTCTTTTTCGATTGTCAACGCGGAAGGAATAGCATTTGATGGTGAAAATTTGTGGGTAAGTAGAACACACGATGTCCCTGGGGATAACGATACTCTCGTGATATATGAAATAGACCCCATAACCCACGAGATTCTCGATTCCTGTGCTTTCTTGGGCAACATTACGGGAAGATATGCTGATATGGAATGGCACAACGACACTTTATGGATAATGAAAGCCTCAAATTATTTAACAGCTGACCCTCGTTTATTTGTTCTCGATACATCGACCTGCACTCTGGTCGATTCATCCGCCCAGCTATATCCGAGTAGATGGGGACAAGGGATAGCATGGAACGATGGCTATTTCTGGGTCACGGATAGTCACGGGCAAATATACCGTGTGGATCCACATTCACCGTATAACGATACCTTCTGGATGTCCATTGAGGATACTTTCTGGGCATATCATCCATCGGATACATTATTTTCTGGTTCTATGACCGCTGATGCAATTGTCTTCGCTTTGGGATATATGTGGCTTCTGCGCAATCCATCGGGAAGCACAACTTTTATTCTCTTCCAGATTGATTCCACAGGTATGGTAATAGACAGTTTTGCCCTGCCCGCTGCGGGAACTTACGGTCCCGAAGGGCTGACATTCGACGGCGGATGCTTCTGGTACACCGACCACACAAACGATATGGTCTATCGCGTCTGTCTGTGGGGATGCGATGACTCCCTCCAGATAACAGGGTGTCTCGATTCGGACAAACCAGATATATCGTTCACAGACAGCACTCTCTGCGGGGATACTTTTTTCGTCGGAGAAATAGACACAACCACAATTTCAATAATTGATTCCTTCTTCATAGAGGGAACAGAATGTTCCGTGTGGGTTGTCTGTTCCACAGAAACGGCTTTTGTCGGCTCCTTCACAGATACAAACATAATATGGACAATTCCCGACCTATCCTGCGATAGTGCGGTTCTGGTCGTCTCAACATACGATTCATTCGGAAACCGCGGGGTTAATCAATCCTGCGATTTTATAATCGTTCCCTGCGATGCGGCAATCGGTTCCGTTGCCTGCTTTTCCACAATCGCATTTTCGTCCTGCTCAACTGGATATACTATGTTCCACATAGAGGAAGCGAACGGATTTGACATCGACACACTGCGGGGGTTTTTCACAAGAATTGTTTTCCATTCGTCTGGCGGCGCAGACACATCGTATTTTTCGTCGCCAACGCCAGAAATATTCTGGAACGGTGCGGGGGACATATACGATGTATATTTCGGCGAAAACTACGCAGATGGCGATTCTGTAATCATAAGATTGGACTCGCTATTCAACATCTGGGGATGCAAAATTATACCATAAATTCGCAATTTTTCAAACAAACCGCTCCGTTCAAATATCGACGATAATCTTTCCGCCTATAAATTTTGGCACGATGCTGTCCGCGTCAATCTGCGATGCCAGTTCGACATCTTTCTCAAAGCCTAGTTCTTCTGCGAGGTATCTTGCGTGGTCAGCCTGCGAAAACATCTTTTCAACATCGTCGCCAAAATAATGGTAAGTCATTCGGGCGAGCGTGGTCTCGTCATCAGCAGAATCCATTTTCAGATACGACGCCAGTTTCTCAATCAACATACCCGCGCAGTATGTATCTTCGAGGGAAATTCTTCCTTCCTTTCCTGCGCACACGATGAGAAGATTTTTGGGATTTTTATCCGCGATAAATTTTGCCGCCGCCGATATGTTTCTTATGCTCGCTAGAATCACATCATCGGCGATGTCTTCTATCATTTTCATAGCAACGCTGCCATTCGTGGACGCATATATCAATGTCCTTCCGCCGACTTTTTCCGAAGAATATTCCAGAGGCGAGTTGCCGAGATGAAATCCTTTTATTTTTCTTCCGTTCCGCTCGCCGCAGAGGATAACATCTTCGAAATTGCTCATTTTTTCGGCGATGGAAAATGCTTCATCGATGGACGCCGCAGGGATAATTCTTCTCGCTCCCGATTTGAGTGCGAATAGAAGCGTCGTCGTCGCGCGAAGGACATCTATCACCACGGCTATGTCGAACTTTCTATCGCTGAAATTGACGATGTCGCCCCGCAGAAGAGATGTATTGACTATCATCTCACACCTCGCCAATTTTTCGACTTTGCGATTCTACCTTCCACGATGCCACTACCCCAACGGAAAGTATAAAGAACAAAATCTCTTCAATTTCGTCGTTGACGAAGTTGCACTCGAACAGCCCTGCCAGAATAATCCCCGCTGTTGCCACGATTGCGCCCATAGCATACCCTTTCCAGACACCACTGCCATCCTTAACTGCCCTGTATGAAGCTCTGAAAAACACGACAAAAATGCCTGTGTATGCGATAAGCCCGATAATGCCCGCCTCGACGAGGATATTGAGAATGTCGCTGTGAGGATGTCCGCGTATTGGACAGTATCCCCCAGCGAAGAACTCATCGAATCTGCGGACGAATGCTCCGGAACCAAGCCCAACGATGGGGCTATGTTTTATCATATTCAGCGCGGTTTTCCACAGAACGATGCGATTGACATTCGAGCCGAAGGATGGATTAAAAAGCGTCGATACCCGCCACAGGACGGACGGAAAGAAAGCGAGAAAGGAACCAAATGCAGCGGCGATAATTCCTACCGTCCACATAACTGCTCGCCTTCCAGCAAATGATGCCGCCACTATCGCAGAAAAGACCATCGCTATCCAGATACTGCGAGAATAACTGAAAACCACCGCCATAGAAGATATGACGAAAAACGCCCAGTATAACTTTTTTCGCAAAACATTCTTCTCCGCCTTCGATAACAAATAGCCGAGTATGAAGAATGAGATGAGAAAGTATGCGCCGCCAAAGGTCAGGTGTTCGTTGTATGGACCAAGCGCTATATAAAAATGCTCGATAGGTTCGAGAGGCTTCCCGCGCAAAAAGTTCCATCCCCAGAAATGCTGAACAATTGCACATACAGAAAAAATTGCGGCAACTGAAACAAAAATATCAATTCCGCGTTTGATTTTCTTCTCATCCCAATCGAGCACCCCCCAGAAAATCACAGTGAGAGGAAGCCACTCATTTAGAAGCGAACTCATAGACGAATAAAAATTTCCCGAAAACATATTCGCTATGAAATATGCAACATAATAGAGAACGATAAAAAGTAATAACCTTGCGGTTTTAATCGCAGTTGATGGATAAAGCATAAGCATTAAAGTAGCCAGCGCGATTCCGATTACGAGAGCGCCCTGCGTTCCCGCAATTGTCCACGGGGCAAAGAAAAAAAACGCATAAGCGATGACATCAAGCGCAGATTTTATTATTTTCTTCATCTCGTTTACAGGGAAATCAAAATAATTACTTTTTCACCGCTGGAAGAGCAATAATAAATGTCGTCTTTTCGTGCGGTCTGCTTTCGAGCAAAAACAGTCTTCCGTGATGATAATCCTCTATAATTCTTCGAGCGAGCGAGAGACCAAGTCCCCATCCTCTCTTTTTCGTCGTGAATCCCGGTGCGAAAATCTTTTTCTGGTCGGAAGACGAAATTCCTTTGCCTGTGTCCGTTACTATTAGATGGACATATTCACCGTCGAGGCTCTGTCTCGTGGCGACCCATATTGTTCCTCCATCGTTGCCGATGGCTTCGACTGAATTTTTAATGAGATTTTCCAGCGCCCAGGAAAGCAATAATTTGTTCCCGAGCATCATCGATGTCGCCTCATAATGCTCAACGAGTTCTATATTTCGGGACAGTTGAGGAATCCGCTGGCGAAGATATTCGACAACTTCTCTTACAAATTCTGTTGGTTCAATCGGGGACAGTTCTGGTATAGAACCGACCTGACCGAACCTCACGACGATGCGCGATAAAATCTGAATATCCCGTTCCATTTCATCGGCAATTCGGTTTAATTCCTCAAAGTCGCGTTCTCGCAGGCTTTCCCGCATCATCTGCAGCCATCCGAGAAGCGACGATGTGGGCGTTCCAAGTTGATGTGCTGCTTCCTTCGCCATACCGAGCCAGATGTTCTGCTGTTCGTATCTCCTTATGCGGCGATATACAATCATAGCGATTATGAACAGAAGAATCATCACGAAAGCCTGCGCTATCGGGATAAATTGCAGCCATCCCACCACGGGAGATTCTCCAAAATATATGTATGCAAGAACCCTGCGTGTTCCGGGAATTCTCACCGGCACTGGCGGAAATTTCTTTCCCTTTCTTTCAAGCCATCTTTTCACTTTTTCCCTCGCAGCCTGCGATGTATCGCCCGAAGCAACGGAAAGATTTTTCCAGTAAACTGGTTCGCCGTCAACTGTGGTATAGACCATAGGAAAATCGGATTTCTGAATAACTTCCTCGAACAAAATGGACAATTCGGGACCTTCTATCGAGCGGGACAAAGTCAACGACCACAGGCGAGCGTATGTGTTCATTATTCTGCGATTATATCTGCTCATTCGCTCGCGGACTACCTGCGTGAACCAGAATATCACCAGAAGAATTGCAACAGTGACTAAAAACATAACTATGACAAGAATTGGCGAAACACGATGATAGGATATGCGGTAATCGTCCGCCGTCGAAATTATCTTTTTCAGCCATTTAAGCATTTCATAACCCGCTTTGGTTTTTCTTCAAAAAGACTCTAACACAAAACAATCTAACCTGCACTATCTTCCAAAATTTTAAAAATTTTTTTCACAGCAGATGCAATGTCTTTCTCAAATATTATGCCCGACGCCATACAAACCTGTTTACATCCTGCTTCGACGATTTTTAAGACATTTTTCCTGTTTATGCCGCCTATTGCAAAGACGGGAATTTCCACTGCGGACTGAATTTTTTTAAAAACCTCAATTTTCCCCCGATGGGCATCGGGCTTTGTGTTCGTGTCGAATATTGCACCGTATCCTATGTAGTCGGCGCCTTCCCGCTCGACCTTTAAGGCATTTTCCACAGAACTCACGGAAGCGCCGATGATAAAGTTTTTGGGAACAATTTTTCTCGCCGCATATACGGGCAAATCGTCCTCACCAAGATGAACGCCATCCGCGCCAGCAGCAAGCGCAACGGACAAACTATCGTTCACTATGAATATTGCTCCGAGTTCGTGTGCAACTTTCGAAATCCGCGACGCTTCCTCAAACAACTGCCCTTCCATAACACCTTTATGTCGCAGTTGAAAAATCCTTGCTCCGCCATCAAACGCCGACCTGACCACATCAACAGCATCAAGCGAAATCCGTTCGACAAGCGGAATATCGATGATTACATATAAATTTATGTCCTTAAGCAAAGCCATCGGGAATACTATATTACAAAATACTTTTCGCATAGCAAACAATTTTGAGCGATGGTCTTAAAACGCTAATGCGATTCGTCAAACAGTGGGAATGACTTACAGGCGGGTGATAGTCCAGCGAAATCTTTCCTTTATGCCTTTAATTTATTGCTCATCCGCATCAATTGATAAAAATGCCCGCGCTATGTGGATATCTTCGGGAAATGTAATTTTAAAATTCTTATGCTCTCCCATAACGATGTGAACTTTCCGTCCAAGCGCTTCCACTGCTGCGGCATCATCTGTGAATTCAGCATCGCTTTTAAGTGCTTGGGCAATTATTTTAAATTTGAACGCCTGCGGGGTCTGTGCGCGCCAGAATTTTTCCCTGCGAGGCGTCTCCACGATGACATCCTCATCGACAATTTTAATCGTATCGGTCAACGGTATTGCCGCAATGGCAGCGCCATAACTTGCAGCGGCTTCGGCACATAGATTAAACAACTTCGGCGATGCCAGCGGCCTTGCGCCATCGTGTATTGCGACGATATCGTCATCCCTGCAAATTTTTGATAGACTTTCAAGACCTGCGCGAACGGATTCCGTCCGCGTTTTGCCTCCTGCAACGACATCAAATATCTTTTCGCCTGCTGCTCTATGCGCTATTTCGAAAAACTGCGCCAGATATGTTTCGGGAGCGACAAGCACTATTTTTTCGCAGGAACTTCTATAAACGGACAAAATGCTCCATTCAAGAATTGTCCTGCCGCCAACCTCTTGAAGAAGTTTTGGAACATCTCCGCCGAAGCGGATGCCCAAACCTCCGCCGACAATTATCGTAAAAAATTTCAGTGAAGTCATAATCAACCGTTCTGAAGTTTCCCCTGATTATTTGAACCCGACTTCGAGGAAAGCCATTTTTTTAAAAAATCCTTCCTGCCCTTCACATTTCGCCTGAATTCCGCAGATGAAATTGTATAGAAATCATCGTTATCAACATCTTTGACGAGAATTTTATCGCGGAAGTAATCCACCGATTTTACAAAAAGTTTTCGCCCGTCCTCCATTTGATATGTTTCACCGACTGTGGGGAACCGCTTTTGAAATTCCTGATAATGCTCCGCTTCAAATGCGAGACAGCACATAAGCCTTTCGCAAAGCCCAGATATTTTGGACGGATTTACCACAAGGTTCTGCTCACGCGCCATTTGAGTTGAAATCGGTTCGAATTTTTGCAAAAAGCGAGAACAGCAAGTAGGGTGTCCACAGGGACCAATTCCGCCGATTCTCTTCACTTCATCGCGAACGCCGATTTGTCTCAACTCGATACGAGTTCTATAGGTTGCCGCGAGGTCCTTCACCAGTTCACGGAAATCCACCCGTTCATCAGCGGTGAAGTAAATCGTAAGTTTACTGCCGTCAAATTGGTATTCCGCATCGACGAGTTTCATATCGAGCCCGCGAAAATCGATATATTCCTGACAGGTTGATAGAACTTCCTTCTCCTTTCTGTGCAGCCGCTCGAGATGTTCCAGGTCGCTTTTTTCGGCGCGGCGAAGTATTTCAAGCGGATACTTATGTGTGGAATTTTTTTCGAAAACTTCCCGCCGAATCCCCGAAAGAATTTGCCCGATGTCGCGCCCCTTCTCGGATTGAAGAATAACCCATTCGCCTCGCTTCAGCCCGAGATGATTTCTATCGATATAATAATCTGCCCGAAAGCCCTTGAAATACACTATGTAATAATCAGGTTCAAGCCCCGTGTTATTTCCGTTCGACTTATTCATAAAAAACACCTCCTCGCCGACTTACATCCTGCGATTCATCGGCTTAAAAATTCTCGACCATCTAACACGAGATGGAAAATGAGTAATATTATAAAAGATAATTGGTATAATGCTCAATGGGGACGACCATTGTGGCGCATCTGGGTCAGGCGCCCAGGAAAAATATACAAAAAGCGGTCTTGCCTTTATGTTTTCAACAGGTAAAAACCCCCAGAACCGTGAATCCTGCGAATTATCTCTATTGTCGCCGAGGACGAAAATTTTTCCCCGCGGAACTACCTTTGGTCCGTAATTATCCCGCGTCGAATATATTCCCGACAAAAGCCTGGAATCGGTGAACTTAACAGTCGGCGGGTCAGGAAAGGGAACTTCATTGACATATACAACTTTATCCCTTATAACAACAGTATCGCCTTCAACAGCAACGCAGCGCTTTATAAAATCCTTATCGGGATTGAGGGGATATTTAAAAATCACGATTTCCCCCCGCATAGGAGGGCGGAATTTATAAGTCACCTTTTCAGCGAGAATATAATCCCCAATAAGCAGTGTATTTTCCATCGACTGCGACGGCACACTGTATGCCTGAAAGATGTATGCGCGCAAAATCAGAGCGAGAAATATGGATAACACGACAATCTGAATCCAGTTGTATAATAAGTTTCTCTTGCCGCCTTCTTCTTCATCGCGACGCACAGCTGCAAGCGGTCTGTTTCTAATTGTATCACTCATATTTCAAAGTATATTTTATAAATATACATTTCGCAAGTAAATTATTGTATAACACTTTCTGAAAATATGGCTCAATCGCCTTCCACCAGCAAAATTGCAGACCTTTGAACTATCAATTTTAAAATGCAATTGACACTACCCCAAGGGATGAATGAAATTATTCATAAATTCCTGTGCTAAGTAAACAACTGCCTCTCAAATACTGCTTTGAAAAACGATGATTTTTTATAATATAAAGTCTATCAAACTTGCGAGGAGGCAGCGTTATGAATCTGCGAACGAGAACGGGAATGGCATTATTATTTCTGCTTGCCATATCATCCTGCGCAAAATCGCCTGTAATATCGGTTTCGCCTGAAAAACTTGAATTTGGGATTTTATCTCCAGGCGAAATTGTGGAAGACACATTGTGGATAAAAAATCTCGGCACGGGTGTTCTGGAAACGACGATTCGTTCAGGGTGCGACTGCATAGAATTTGAGAGCAATCCGCCTGATACGATTCTTCCTGGGGACAGTGCCGCCCTTGCAATAGTGTATTATGCCCCCGATTCTGCTCAGGAGGACAGAAAGTCAATTCTGATAAGCACAAATGATAAGCAAAACAAGATATTGAAGGTGGAACTCACTGCGAACATACGCAAGCGCCGCCTTGCCCGCAGCGATTCTACGATAACTGCTATGCCGATATACATTCAGAACGAAAAACTGAAGCCTGTCGCTCAAAAGGTTATAGAAGATTTTTTCAAGCGCGCACCACAGGAACTGGGATTGAAAACCGTCAGTCCAATTGAAGTTGCAAAACACATCGCAGCAGACCACCAGTACAGGAAACGCCCCATAGAAGACATAATGAGAAAATGGGCGCTGATGGACAGCATTAGATGGATAATCGCCTGCCAGATTTCGCAGAAGAGTGATTCGTCAATTCGATTCAGTTGCGTGCTCGTGGATGGGTTCTGGGAATTTCCAATACCAATAATCTTTTCCGCCACACAGGATAACGCTTCTGATGAATTTATTTCACATCTAAAGGATGTCTTCGCCAATATCGACAAATACAGACGCGACGCTATGATGCAGGGGATGCAGAAAAAGTGGGCGTATCAGCGCAGCAGAATTATTGGAAAAGCACTTCCCAAAATGCAGATGGTAGATGTCGTGAAAAAGGACACACTCACGGGAGACAGCGTCGCGGACAAAGTGCTTTTGATGCACTTCTTCAGCATCGATTGCGAACACTGCGAGGAAGAAATCGAATGGCTGACGAAGTTGATAAATTCCCACCCTGAAAACCTTGTCGTCTGGGGCGTCTCCGTTGATATGGGCGAAATGGAAAGTGTGGCTGAGTTTGCAAAGAGGAAAAACCTTCCCTATCCAATAGTTCTTCCGACGGAAAAATCGCACCGCAGATTCACCCGAATATACGGCGGCGCAACTCCACAGACAATTGTCGTCGCACCAGATGGAAAAGTTGTGGACTTCTTCGTGGGTTTCAACAAAGCATTGATTTCAAGACTTGAAGCAATGCTGAACAAACTGACGAAAAACAAATAGACTGCTTAATTCCCATTAAAAAATACCTTATTACACACATAGATTCTTTACAAAATAAAAATAATTTGTTATTATACATCAAAAACGCTTATTATCTAAAATTTTTTATGCGCACAATTGCTCACATAGATATGGATGCTTTCTTCGCATCGGTGGAACAACTTGACTTTCCTGAACTGCGCGGCAAACCGGTCGTGGTGGGAGGAAATCCGTTCAAAGGCAGAGGCGTGGTTTCTTCGGCATCCTACGAAGCACGAAAGTATGGCATTCGTTCCGCTATGTCGTCAAAGAGAGCATATCGTCTCTGCCCGCACGCCATTTTCATAAAACCTCGATTTGCCCGATACGAACAGATGTTCTGGCATATAGCGAAAATAATGCTGAAATTCACGCCTGCTGTGGAACTGGCGTCGATAGATGAGGCATACATAGATTTGACGGGAACGGAGCGTCTCTGGGGCGACCCCGTGAAGACCGCTATGAAAATCAAGCGGGCGATTCTGGACAAAACGGGACTCGTGGCATCGGTTGGTGTTGCGCCGAACAAAATGCTCGCCAAGATGGCAAGCGAAAGCGGAAAGCCCGACGGCTTCGTCGTCATTCGTCCCGAAGATGTGAGGAAATTTTTAGACCCGCTGCCTGTTGATGCAATACCCGGCGTTGGCGAAAAATTCACCGAAAATCTTTCAAAACTCGGAATACGCAAAATAGGCGATGTCCTGAATTTTTCCGAAAATGTGCTGATTTCAATCTTCGGAAAGGCGGGAAGTTTTCTCTATTATGCTGCCCTCGGTCAGGATGACCGCCCCGTCAAAATGGAACACACCAGAAAAAGCATCTCTCACGAAAGCACATTCGACGAGGACATCGAAGACATAGATGAACTGCGCAGAAAATTGCTGACTATATGCGACCACATCGCCGAAAGAATGCTGAAAGAGAGGATGCTGGGGCGAACAATCACCTTGAAAATCCGCCAGTGGGATTTCTACACAAGCACCCGCTCGACAACGCTCGCAATTCCAACCCGTTCCAATAAGATTATCTTTAAAAACGCATATTCACTGCTCAAGAAATTGCCCCGGGCACCAATAAGACTGCTCGGCGTATCCATATCACACTTAATACCATCAGGAGAAAATCCAGAAGAATTGTTCAGGACATCTCTGCCCGAAGACGAAAAACTTATGAAGGCGATATCCGAAATCCGCGAAAAATACGGAACTCTGTGTATCAGAAGGGGATTTGAAATAGAATGAACATAATTCTAAAAATCCCGTTTTGCAAAGCCAATAAAAGCCATAGCAAGCCGACGCGCTTCCGTCCATCTGTCGGGATATGGTTCCACTTCAACTATGCACCTTCTCTTCGCCAGAAAATTTTCCCAATAACTGATATTTTGTAAAAATTTTGGTCCTATCCAGAGGGCGATTTTGCCTTCCCTTTTAATATGCTTAATCGCGTCGGGAATCGTCCTCACAAGAGGTCCTGTCGCCCTGATTGTAATGAGGTCAAATTTTTTGGTTCTAGTAAATTTAAGTTGTGTAAAAATAATTGCGGAAAGAAGGTATTGGG
>JAGHAI010000135.1 GCA_021161555.1 bacterium | reverse complement strand
GGGCAGGCGCATCAGAAAAGCTGTGGGCAAAGATAAGAAAACGGCAGAGCTCGCTCTTAAGGACATCGAAGTCAGAATAGCTAAGGAAGAACATCTCGGAATTCACGAGAACAAGCGTGTGCTGTTCGAGGATTTTGCGAAGGAGTATTTGGAATATTCAAAGGCGAATAAGGCACCAGGCTCATTCAGGCGAGACATTACAAATGTTCGGAACTTACTCGTCGATTTCAAAGGAAAACTTTTATCCGGGATCACCACAGAACAAATCGAGAAGTACAAAGTGAAACGCAGAAAATTAGTTTCTCCTGCATCTGTTAATAGAGAGCTATCCTGTTTGAGCCATATGTTTACATTGGCAATAAGATGGGGAATTGTCTCAAAAAATCCGATGAAGGGTGTAAAAAAATTCAAAGATTTCATCCAGGATGCAGTCAAAAATCTCGGAAGAAAATATAACGAAATTGGCACAAATTTGGCACAAGCTAAAAAGAAAGAAAATGTTCACTCTCATAAATCCTTAATCGGAGGGTTAGTCTAACTGGTAAGGCAGCGGACTTGAAATCCGCCGGGCGAAAGCCCTTGGGGGTTCGAATCCCTTACCCTCCGTTTTTTATTTTCCCCAAAAACATCTGGGATGGGGCAATTCCATTCAATTATTAAATCGCACATTCGTATTCAATCGATTGAAAAAATCTGCTGATTTTTAATAAGTCAACAGGTCTTTTTTTATTGAACTTTTCAAAGTATAACATCGCCATAGCGCACATTCAACGATAAAAAAATGGGCGGGGAATCCGCACGAAGCAGACCCCCACCTCCACATACGAGGGCGCTATAGGGCTATTTTTCCTCTTTAAGTTCCTCGAGTCTCTTTTCTATTTCCTCGAGTTCTCGGCGAAGGTCCTCCGCAGCCTGCGAAAGTGCTTCGCGTTCCTGCTCTTTGGTTGGTCGGGGTGGAACGACATAGCGTCCATAACCGTATCTTGCCCATCCAGGAACTCCTGTGGCGTAATAGATATTTCTCCATCTCCATCCACCGCCGCGTCCGCCAAAACCGCCTCTGCCAAACCATCTACCGCCATAGCCCGGGTTCATATACCCAGGACGACCATATCCTGCACAATATCCCATTCCTCTGCCCGTCATAGGACCTGCGCCATTCGGACCTGTTCCATCTCCCCAAGGCATTTTCATCACCTCCGTTTTGTTTTTTTACCATCTATTTCTTCCAAAACCGTTGCCCTGCTTGTGTTGGTGTCCAGCAGCTGCTGGCGATTTTATCGCATTAAGTTTTCCTGCGGCAAATGCATCAATGGCATTCTGAACCGTAGAAAGACCTGCTGTGGAATACATAGCAATTCCAGCAGAATTGAGAACACCAAAGGCATTTGGACCGACAGCACCGGCAATCACTACACGAACTCCACGATTTGCCAGCATCTGCGCAGTGCTGATACCCGCTCCACCACCAGCAGATACATTTGGATTTGATATATACTCAACGATTTCATTTCTGTCTGCATCCACTATCAAAAAACCTTGCGCCCTTCCAAAGCGCGGGTCAAGAGGTGAACTAAAGTCTTTTCCCGTAGTTGCTATTGCCATCAACATTTTACGCCCTCCACTTTTATTATTAGCATATGCTCATATTCATATATATGAACAGGTCTCTTTTTGTCAAGATTTTTTTTAAATTTTTTAAAAATATTCGCAGTATATTTGATATAAGATATATGCAGATGTGTTTTACAGAGCAGCACTCAGCAAAAAATATTATTTTATGTATTAAAATCTATCTAAACAGGAATGTTAACCATTAAAAAAAGCGTGGTTTTCAACCACGCTTTTCAATCGACTTTTTTACAGTTTTATGCTCCTGGCTCGATTATTTCGAGCACGGAGCGTTTTCCCTGCTTTGCCGATACAGCGGACAACAGAGTTCTTATGGCTCTTGCGGTCTGTCCGCCTTTGCCGATGACCTTTCCGAGGTCTCCTTCGCCAACGCGAAGTTCGAACACTGTTGTGCGCTCCCCTGCAACCTCCGTGACCTCAACATAGTCAGGATGGTCAACAAGCGCCTTCGCAATAGATTCTACGAATGCTTTCAGGTCCGTCATAATCATCCTCCTTGTTCACTTTCAGGACCAACATCTGCCTGTGGCTCTACGCTCATTTCAATTGGCTTTTCAACATCATCTTCTTTCAAAATCGGTTTTTTATGAATATCGTTTACTTCCTGAATTATATCTTTCCACATTCCCCGTCGAGAAAGCAGAGATTTCAAACTGTCCGAGGGCTTTGCGCCTTTCGACATCCAGTATACAAGCCTATCTCGCTTCACCACAAATTCATCGGGTTCTTTTATTGCATCATAATATCCGATGTTCTCTATAAATCTTCCATCTCGCGGCGAACGGGAATCGGCGACTACAATTCGATAAAATGGTCGATTGCGCCTGCCGCCTCTTCGTAATCTTATCGTTACAGACAACTATAACCTCCCAATTTTCCTGATAATTTCAATTCCGCACAAATAATACAGATGAATTGAAGTATGTCAAGTTATTTTTTTATCCAATCTTTTTCCATCATCACAGGTTCAACTGATGACAGATTGCACTATTGCATTAAAATAACAGATGTGAACGAGCCACATACTGAAAACATCAGCGAAGAATTATTTTAATTTTAAAAATCGCTTGACCGTTTTTTAAAATTAACTATGTTAAAATAGAATAACACTTAACAGACATTATAATATGGAGAAGGATAACAAGAATTTTTTAAAAAATCTCTTTCTGTGGTTAATACCCTTCTTGCTGATGGCTGTGGCACTTGACCACGGCGGTTCCACTCTATTCGCAAAAGACCTCATCACAATAACTCTCTGGGGTCTTGGTCTTATGATGCTTCTGGGAATGAGAAAAATTCCCATTCCACCAAAATGGATTTATTTGCTCTGGTTGGCATTCTGGATATGGGGAATTTTGACCATTTTCACATCGTGGTCTCCCGACAGGACTATGGGATGGACGCTTCACATCGGTGGCTTTTTGGTATTTGGGCTTTTTTCCTATGCGCTTGCAGAAGAAGCAATCGAAAACTTTTTCAGAATGTTCTTCGCTGGCGCGATGGTGATTGTTCTTATAGGATACTTCTTCATCGTCGGAGCAAGAACGGGGCTCTTTATCGGAAGACACGATATGATGCTGCACTTCATATCCACATTTTTCTGGAAAAATCCCGCCGCAGGATACCTCATATTACTAATTCCACCAGCATTTGCACTTTTTCTCACAGATGTGAGAAAAGGCTGGAGAATTTTCTACTTAATTTTCACACTTCTCTCATCTGGTGCGCTCCTGTTGACGCGCTCGCGCGCCGCCTGGCTTTCATTCATAATCGCGGTGATATTGTCAATACCATTTGTTATTCCATTCTTAAAAAGGATATGGCGATATATCATAATCTTCCCAATTGCGGCGGTGATAATTGCATTTATCGTAATGCCGCCATCGTGGGTCATCGGCAGAGTGGAACAGATTTCCGAAGTGGCGAAGGAAAAACCCGAAGAACCAATCGAAGAACGAAGAATGATGCTCGATATGGGATGGCGGATGATAAAGGATAATCCCGTATTGGGTCTCGGGATGGATGCCTTTATCGTCGCATATCCCGTTTATTTAGAAAGTTCGCATTATCTTTCAAGCCATCTGCACAATCAATATCTTCAATATGCGGCGGAAGGCGGAATTATCGCCGCGCTGCTTTTTGCCGCAGCAATCCTTTCGACAATCTTTTTCATTTTGAAAGGCGCACGCAGAAAGAAAGATTTGCTTTTGGCTGGCATAGGCGTCGGCACGCTCGCCTATGCAATACACATCGGATTCGATTTCGACTGGCAGTTCTGGGGAACGACTCTGCCGTTCATCGCCTTTCTCGGCATCGGGATTAGAAATTCTATGAAGGCGGAGACACGGGCGATTTCATCCTCGAAAAAAGTCTTTCCAATTTTGATAACGGCGCTCGGTTTTACAGCGGCGATTTTGACATCCGCTGCGGCGACATATTTCGATAAATATCAGTCGGAAACCGATTTTAAGAGACAACTGCACCTGCTCGATATATGCACCTGGTTAAATCCGCTGTCGGCACGATATTATTACGAAAAGGCACAGATTTTCACCTCACGCGGCGATAGAGAAAACGCGCTGAAAAACATCGATAAAGCACACAGCCTCGAACCCGATAACCCGATATTTTTATATAGTTATGGTTTTCTCCTGTGGAATGTGGATACGGCAAAGGCGATTGAATATCTCGAAAAAGCGGTGGAAAGAATTCCGTATATTTTCCCCGAACTGCAGTTGAATTTTGCTCAAAAACTTCGCGACGCTCACAGGCAAGAACTTGCCGAGAAAGTGCTGACTAAAATTTTAAAAAATTTCCCGCAAACCGAACATTCTCGATATACCGACAAGACCGCTTCACACCGCTATATTGTGGCGCGTGCTATGAACGACCTCGCGCAGATTTATCTGGAACGAGACGATTTTTACACCGCAGACAGCATATACAGAGAAAGCCACATTCTTGGATGTCCGAGATACTGGGATGCGCTGGCGAAAATATGGGGAATGGATATTATGTCTCCAGAACAGACCGTTGCGGAAATGCTCGATGCAATAAATACAGGAGATACAATTCGTGCGTGGAGTTTTCTTGCGGATTCTGCTCAGGTGAAACTGCCGCCCAACACGCAGATATATCTTGCTCAAATTATGAATGTGAAACAAAATATGCTCAAAGAAAAGGCAAGTGTGGATGTGTTGATGCTCAAAATTGACGGGGAAAAATACCACTGGACGATGGAGTTTTTCGACCTTTTCCTCACCGAAGACGGCTGGAAGATTTTTATCAAATTTTAAAATAGTCGGTTACATTTTTGCGGAGAAATTACATTTTTACGGAGAAATGGGATGGACAAAAAACTTTTCGGAAGATACACAGTAAACAGGGAACTCGGCAGAGGTGCTTTTGGCATCGTTTATGATGTGAACGACACGATGTCGGGAGAAAATGTCGCCCTTAAAATGTTTTCGCCTCGCTGGGTTCAGAGGCATCTTCTTGAAAGATTTCGCCGCGAATTTGCAATTGTAGCCAGGATGCCTCACAGAAGAATTGTGAAGGTCTTCGATTTTGGCGAACAGGAAGGCAAATACTACTTCACGATGGAACTTATCAGAGGCAGCACCCTCGACAATGCGCGACTCTCCGATGACGAAAAACTATCCGTCCTGTGCGACATCGCCGAAGGACTGGCGCACATACATTCCCGCGGGATAATGCACCTCGACCTGAAGCCCGCAAATATCTTCGTCACCGACGAGGGCATAAAAATAGGCGATTTTGGATTAGCCAGCGCCCTTTCAGAAGGTCTGGAATCTGCCTCGGGCAGCGCGGCATACATTGCACCCGAACTTTTGAAAGGATATCCGTTCGATATGCGGGCGGATTTATATTCGCTCGGAGTAATCGCCGCAGAACTTTTCACGGGGCGAAATCTGTTTGAAGGCGAGACCACAGGCGAGACAATTCAACTGCAATTGCATCTCGTTGTGGATGAAAACGACCTCGCCTCCGTTCCCGAAGACCTGCGCGAACTTGTGGCATCGCTTCTTCAAAAAAACCCGCAAAAAAGACCGAACAGCGCATATACAATCTGGCGGAAACTGGCAAAACTGCTCGGCAGAAAAGATGAACCATCTTTGAGAGCAAGATTTTTGCCTCAACCATCACTCGTCGGCCGAGAAGAAATCCTTTCGCGCGCCGAACAGATTTTAAGTGGGCTGTCGAAAAAGTTTTTCTGGTGTCTCAAAGGACAATCGGGAATCGGATATTCGCGCATCCTTTCCGAAATCAGAATACTTGCCCAATTATCGGGATACCATCCGATTCTCGTGTCGCCGACATCACCAATACAATCGATATTGAGGCAAATTTTGCTGTGGGAATTTGGTGCGCCTCTGCGGAGACATCTGCCGTCATTATTATGGGCTGCGCCCGAACTCGAAAGACATCCAGCGATATCGAGCGTCGGCGTCATAAAATCACAGATGGAACCATCTCGCGACGAAGTGAACGCACATATTTTAGCCCTGCTTGAAGAAATATCGCAGATAAAACCACTCGTGATTATGCTCGAAGACGGCACTTATGAAAACTGCTTCGATTGGCTCTCCGAAAGACCCAAACTCGGGAAGATGCTTATAGTATCGAAGGAAATTGCTCCACGAAAAAGCCAGTGTCACATCGAAACTACCCGATTGGAACCCCTCAATAAAAATCAGGTGGAGGAATGGATTCGTTCCATTCTTGGCGATGTGTCAAATATGTCTTCGCTCGTTCAGTACATACTGCGCACAAGCGGTGGAATTCCACGAAAGATTGAATCCGCTTTGAAAAATCTCGTAATTAGCGGCGCACTTCCCTTCGGTGAAGATAGATGGGAATATTCCCCGCAGAAAGCAACACCTATGGAATTTTCCGTTCCCGAAAAACTTATCAATTCAGCACTGCAATATATCGCCATATCACCCGATGGCGTTCCACTATCTTCCCTGTATGAACTAATTGGCGATGATGAAACTCCACTGGCAATATCCGAACTGCTGGCTATGGGCAAAATCTCGGAAGGCGAAAAGTGGGGATATCTCTCATATTCAGTTCCCGATGATGATGAGCGTGAATCCATATTAAATTTGAGCGATGCGCAGTTGAACAGACTGCGGGCAAAAGTTGGAACGGCACTTTCAAAACTTGAAGATGCACCAGAATTTCAGGTTATAGGCGCAGAGTTATTGTTTGACGCTGAAAAGTATGAAGACTCTGTGAAAGTCGTGAAAAAAACAATAAACATACTTCGTAAAAAGTTTGCAAATGAAATCCTTCTCGATGCATACGACCTTGCGATAAAAGGAGCGGAAAAGTTAGGTGATGAGGATTTGAAATTCCGCGCGATGAAACTACAGGCGCACTTATTTATGCTTCTCGGCAAACTTGACGACGCCGAAGCACAGTTCAGAAAGATGCTGAACATCACACGGGAAGCACAAAACCTGCAAAACGAAGCCATAACTCTGAACGACCTTGGAGTTGTTCTATCCAGGAAGAAACAGCACAAAGACGCCGTTGCACTTTTCAGGGAATCTATGGAGCTGGCGAAACAGTTAGGAGATAAGAAACTGGAATTGTTCGCCATTACCAATATATCGGCATCGATACAGGCTCTGGGCGATTTGCAGGAAGCCGCAAGCCGCTACTGGCAGGCACGCTCACTCGCTCAGGAACTGAACAATCCCGCAGCGCAGACCGCAATAGAAATAAATCTTGGAACTATTTTATACTCTCAGGGAAAATATCAGCAGGCGCTGGACAGATTGCTCTCTGCCACATCGATTGCTCGCGAAAATGAAAAAATTGCCTATATGGAATCAGAAGCACTTATAGACATAATGATTGTTCACAGGCGGATGGGCAACATAGACCTTGCAAAACAGGCACTTTCTGAATTTCAGAAATTGTTCGGGAACATAGCCGCACCTTTTGATAGATGTCGTGCAAAAATGGAAGCATACTGGCTAAAACTATACACAGGAGACATTCCCGACCCGGTGAAGCTTTTCGATGAAATACTTCCCGAAATTTCATCCCTTCCAAAAAGTTATTATGAAACAATTCTGGAGGAACTATTATCGTGGCTTATTCTGTCGGGAACGCCATTTTCGGAATTTTCGAAGCTTCCTGCGATACCAGATAGGGAACCCACATCTATATTATGGGAAGCTCTGACACTTTTCGAATCGGGGCAGCTCGACACAGCGGCCGAAGCAGCTCAAAATCTGCTCTCTTCGATAAAACACAAAGGTGAGATGGCGGAGATGTGGTGTGCAGGCGCACACATACTTGCAAGTGCACTTCAGCCTCAACAGGCGGGTGAAAAACTAATGGAACTGCTTAAAAATGCACCCGACGACCCATTTGTTTATGGATATTTATGGCAGCGCGTCGCCGAAATCTATTCCGAAAAGTGTCCCGACCCCGACAAAGGGCAGTTCGCTCTTGGGCTGGCAAAACAACACTTTTCAAAAATTGATAACAGGACGAAACTCGAGGAACTCGAACACATCGCAGATATGCTTCGCGGCAGCCGATACGGCGGAGATGCAGCGCTGCTCCTCGAAGTGGCAAAGGCGTTCACTTCCACTCTGGAAATAGATTCACTGGTCAGGATAATTCTCGACAGGGCAATTGAAGTTAGTGGCGCCGGAAGGGCAATTCTAATATCGATGGAAAACGACGAACTCATAGTTGTGTCAGGAAGAAACGAACGGGGCAAAGACCTTCCACCTGAAAAAATAATATTCAGTCGTGGTGCAGTTCGCAAAGCCATTTCACAAAAAAGTCCGCTTATGGTGGAAAGCGTGCCGGAAGACGAGGAACTTTCTTCGCGGCAGAGTATTATGAATTTGAAAATCCTTATGGTTATCGCGGTTCCGCTTTTCTGGCGCGATGAACTGCTCGGCGTTCTATATGCGGATGCAGAACTGCGCCGTTCCGCTTTTTCAGAACGGACAGTCCGCATTCTTGAAGCGCTCGGCGAATTCGCATCACTTGCCCTGCACAACGCAAAAGTGTATGGGGAACTCATTGCGGAAAGGAACGCATTGAAAGCGCAGACGAAGGAACGCATCGGCGCCGATTTCATCATCGGCAATGCGCCTGCAATGGAAGATGTCTTCCGCAAACTTGAAGCGGTCGCCGAGCAGGATGTAACTGTGCTTCTGACGGGGGAAACCGGCACGGGAAAGGACTTGCTTGCGAGGGCAATACACAGCGAAGGCAGGCGGGCGGACAAGCCATTTATAGTGTTGAACTGCGCCGCCGTTCCCGAAACACTGCTCGAAGCGGAACTTTTTGGATACGAAAAAGGCGCATTCACTGGAGCGACGAGGCGGCAGAAGGGGAAACTCGAACTCGCCGACGGCGGAACGCTTTTCCTCGACGAAATCGGCGATATGTCGCCGTCTCTGCAGGCAAAATTGCTCACGGCAATTGAAACGGGGAGATTTATGAGAATTGGCGGCGCGGAAGAAATCCATACCGATGTGCGCATCATCTCCGCAACGAATAAAAATCTCGAAAGGGAAATAGAAAAGGGAAATTTCAGGGAAGACCTTTATTACAGAATTTCCACTGTGCGGATAAATCTTCCACCTCTTCGCGAGAGAAGAGAAGACATTCCTGCTCTGGCGGCGCACTTTTTAAAAATTGCTGCGGAAAAATTCAAAAAAACCGCAAAAGGATTTGCCCCCGATGTTCTTTCCATTCTGAAAAATTACCATTGGAGCGGAAATATAAGACAGTTGAAGAACGCCGTTGAAGAAATGGTGTTGTTCTCGCAGGGAGAAATTATCGGGGCGGATTTGCTTCCGGAATACATAAAGCCACTTGTTCAGAACATAGGCGAGGAGAAAACCGAACAGTTCAGGCTCGTTCAGTCATACGATGAGATGAAAAAGGTCAAGCAGCATCTCGGCAGCGAATACGAAAGGTGGATGATTGAGAAACTTCTCGAACAGCACAATTTCAATGTAACTCGTGCAGCAAAAGCCTTTGGCATTCACAGGACGAGACTTCATCAATTGATGACGAAATATGGGATTCAACGGGAAAAGAAATAGCAAGATTTGGCTATGAGAAAAAATACAGAAGACATTCTTATGGCGTCGGAAATATTGAGGAAGGCGAGCAGTCTTCTTGTCCTCACGGGTGCGGGAGTTTCCGCAGAAAGCAACATTCCGACATTTCGTGGCGATAACGGTCTGTGGAACAAGTACAACCCCGAAGACCTCGTGTCCGTCGATGGTTTCAGAAGAAATCCTGCTCTTGTGTGGGAATGGCACTGTTCTATGAGAAAACTTGCGATGTCGTCAAATCCAAATGCGGGGCATTTTGCAATTGCACAATTGGAAAGGGAATTTTTTTGCGATGGCAATTTTCTGCTAATCACGCAGAACATAGATGACCTCCACCGCCGTGCAGGAAGCGAAAACATCGCCGAAATTCACGGAAATATTTTTTACGAAAGATGCACAAAGTGTGCCTTTCGTCGCAGGAGTGAAGTCATCTACGACGATGTTCCGCGATGTCCTCAATGTGGAAGTATATTGCGCCCCGATGTAGTTTTCTTCGGCGAGCCTCTGCCTGAAATGGAAATTGCGAAAAGTTTTTCCTTCGCGCAGAAGACCGACTGCATCCTTGTTGTGGGAACTTCTGGCGTTGTCTATCCTGCCGCGCAAATTCCATACATCGTCATCGAACACGGCGGAAAGGTTATAGAAGTCAACAAGGAAGAAACTCCGCTGACAAAATATGCCGATGTGCACATTTCAGGCGAAAGCGGAACGATTTTGCCCGAAATTGTAAAAACGATACGATAAGGTATTCCCGATGCTCAAAATTTTAAAAATTTTAGCGCTTTTTCTGATGTTTATATCAAGTGTGTCTTCTGCTTCCCTTTCATCACAAATTGACAGCATCAGAACGAAACTTGCAAAAGCCAGAAAGCACATCGAGAAATTATCATCCCGGGAAAATGACCTATCATCGCAGATAAACGAAATGGACAGGAAAATCTCTCTGCTGAATCAATTAGTAGATGTGCTTAAAAAAAAGGCGGATTCGCTGGGATTAAGCATTTCCGTTCTATCAGATTCCGCAAAAGTTCAACAGTTGCAGTGGCAGTCTCACCAAAAGGAACTCGAACAGGTCTTGCGTCAGATGTATGTATCGGGGAAAATCCCGCAGTGGGAACTTTTTTTCATTGCAGATGATATGGGTTCTCTCGGGGAAGCGCTCGTGTATTTTGGCGCTATTGCAGAGGCGAGAAACAAAAAAATCGCGTCTGCAAAATCCTCGTATGAGCGATATTCACGCACGGTTAAAATTCTGCAAGCGCAAAGGGACTCGCTGACGAATATCCTTGCGGAAAAGCGCAGCGCAAAGGATTCTCTCGATAGGGCATTCGTCGAGCAGAGCGAGAAATTAAAAAAAATCAGGCGAAATAAAAGAGAATACGAAAATCTGATTTCCAGACTTAATTCTTCTCTAAGAAAACTCGAAGAACTTCTCGCGGAAGAACGGGCAAAAGGCGGAAAGTTTTCGAAGATGAAGGGACATCTTCCCTGTCCGCTGGGCGGAAAATGCAGAATTGCAACGAGTTTTGGCACTGTGCAAAATGAAAAATATGGAACATATTTTTCAAATCCAGGCGTCGATATTTTGAGCGAACCCGGGGAAAAAGTTTTTTCCGTCGCAGATGGCAAAGTGGTCAATGTTATCTGGCTTGAAGGATACAGAAATGTCGTCATCGTTTCCCACGACGGAGGTTATTATACCATATACGGCAATCTCGGAAAAATATCTGTTTCAGCCGGGGAGAAGATTCGTGCCGGGCAGGAAATTGGCACTGTGGCGAAAAACAGCTGGCTGCAGTATAGTTCCACACTCCACTTTGAAGTGCGACACGGTAAAAACAGAGAAAATCCAGCGGAATGGCTGACGAACAGTATTTGAATTTACTTTCTATTCTATAAGATAAATGGGATAATATCTATTAAACGAAACAATCAATATGCTCTTTGGTCTCCATTTCCCCCCTCGCAGTGGCTGTGGTGGTGAAAATGCTCTTAATGTTTAAAATTTTTGCTCGACAATAAGGTTGGTGTATGTTTTTCCTCCTCGCGGTGATTATGCTGGAGAAAATGCTCTCAATGTTTAAAAGTTTTGCTCGACAGATGAGTTTTATCTATTATTTTTGATAAAATTGAGAAAAGGAGTGGAGATGCCGGACATTCGTGAGATGATGGATTATCTCGATGAAAAGGATTTTATGTATCTGAATTTGTTATACACCGACATATTCGGTGGGTTGCACAATCTGACTGTTCCCGTCTGGGAATTTAATACTGGCGAAATAACACACGGCATTCCCTTTGATGCCTCGAGCATCCCGGGATTTGATAAACTCAACAAGGGCGATATGGCGCTTCTTCCTCAACCCAACACGGTTTTTCAGGATAACATTGCAGGTGGCGATGGCGTAGCAAGTGTATTCTGCAACATCGTCGATGCGGAGAATGGAACGGAAATATCTGCTGACCCGCGGACGATTTTGATGAAGGCAGAAAAACTTTTGCGAAAGGAGCTCGGTGCGCAGAGTTTGTGGCTACCCGAAATAGAATTTTATCTGTTCAGGTCTGTTTCAATAAACTATGACGACTATCGTGCTGCTTTCAGTTTCGATGTGGATGAAATTTTCGACAGGAAAGAGATTATAACAATAAGGTCAGAGGATTACAACTTCCTCGATAATACCCCGTTTTCAAAAAACATTCGAATTTCAAAAAACATCTCAGGAAAACAATATCACAGACAAATTCCCTTTGATGAGGGCTACGACTTTCGCAACGAACTGATATACAATCTTCAAACTGCAGGATTTAAGGTCAGATATCACCATCACGAAGTAGGCAGATTTCAGCACGAGATAGAGCTGCTTCCTCTTCCGCCTGCTCGCGCCGCAGATGGCGTAATTGCGGTAAAATATCTTGCACGGATGCTCGCAGGAGAACGGGATTTCGCCGCTGTATTTCTTCCAAAGCCCATACACAACCTGCCAGGAAACGGACTGCATTTTCATCAGCTATTCTTAAAACGCGGAAGGTCGCTCTTCTGGGATGAAAACAGCAAATATGCTCACCTTTCCGACATCGCGCTGAACTATATAGCAGGACTCCTGTTTCACGCTCCTGCACTCACCGCACTTACAAATCCATCGACAAATTCCTTTCACAGACTTGTAAGCGGTTTTGAAGCACCAACAAAATTATTCTTCGGGCTTGCAAATCGTTCTGCGGCGATTAGAATACCAAAATATGTAGATTCACCTCAGAAGAAGAGAATTGAATATCGTCCTCCCGACGCCACTGCGAATCCATATCTCGCAATTGCGGGAATGATGCTTGCAGGTTTGGACGGCATCAGGAAAAAGATGAACCCTGCGAAGATGAATTTCGGTCCCTTCGACGACGATGTGGAAAAGTGGGATGCGGATAGACAGGAAAAATTGAAAAGTCTGCCTCAGAGCGTTTCGGAGGCGGCAAAATCTTTGCTCGATGATTCCGATTTCCTGACAGGAGATGGAATTTTTTCCGAACAGTTTTTAAAAATTTATTCCGATGCTCTTATATCGGAGGAGAAGGAATTGCGTTCCCGAATAACGACCTTTGAGGTGGCAAAATACATAGACAGATAAGGAGATTAAAATGTGTGGGATAGTGGGCTATATTGGTTTTCGCGATGCCGCACCAGTTTTAATAGATGGCTTGAAACGACTCGAATATAGAGGATACGATTCTGCGGGGCTTTCCATCGTCAAGGATAACAAACTGATAACTATTAAAAAGAAGGGGAAAATTGTCGAGCTTGAGCGCGAAATTGCCCGAAACGACCTGAAATCCACGCTGGGCATTGCACACACCCGATGGGCTACACACGGCGAACCTTCCGATAAAAACGCACACCCTCACACTGACTGCACAGGAAAAATTGCTGTGGTTCATAACGGCATTATCGAAAACTATCGCTCTCTGCGGGAATTTCTCATATCAAAAGGGCATAATCTGACAACGGAAACCGATACCGAAGTTATAGCGCATCTCATCGAAGAAATGCTCAAGGTTGCCGATAATTTTGAAGATGCCTTTCGTCTTGCGCTACTTGAAATTGAAGGGACTTATGGCATAAGCGTAATTTTCGTTGAACAGCCCGACAGATTTTATGCCGCGCGACACGGCAGCCCGCTTTTAATTGGAAAAGGCACCGGAGAAAATCTCATCGCATCGGATGCCACCGCCGTGATAAGATACACAAAAGATGTAATTTATCTCGATGAAGAGGAATATGCGGTAATCAGGGCGGATTCCTTCGAGGTGAAAAATCTGCAGAGAGAAATAATAGAGCCGAAGGTAGAAAAAATATCATTTTCCCTTCAAGAGCTTGAAAAGGGTGGATATCCGCACTTTATGTTAAAGGAGATATATGAACAGGCGAACACGATGAGAAATGCCTTTCGCGGCAGGCTCAATTTTGAAGAGGGAACGGCGAGGTTAAATGGCTTAAAACCATACCACGAAGTGCTTGCGAATGCAGATAGAATTGTGATAACCGCCTGTGGCACCAGTTGGCATGCAGGACTTAT
>JAGHAI010000018.1 GCA_021161555.1 bacterium | reverse complement strand
CTTAAAAAATTACCTATTTTGCATAAAATATAAAGTTAAATATAATTTTTAATATATTTCTGTATTGATGTCAATAATTACTATTCTTCTTTCGTTGCCCACGAGTTCGGTTGCCTTCTGAAGGACCCCATCTATATACGCTCCGCTGCTGTTCACCGCAGCAATTGCAATAGTTGACCGCTGCCACAAATCCTGATGGTCAATTTCCGCAACAGAAATATTAAACCTTGAACGAAGGCGGTCTCGGAGAGATTTTATAACAAATCGCTTCTCCTTCAATGACCTGCAACCTGGAATATGAAGCTCTATTATTCTTACTCCGACCATATCCAGCGATAGTCGTTGTTCATATTTTTAATTTATTAAAAATAAGCCGCCCTTCAAACTAAATTCCACAAACCGCCAGGCAGAGTTTCAAATGGGGAAAATGCCTCAAAATAAAGTTTATATCATCCTTTCAGGTGAAAATAAATTGCTGTCAGATAGTCTGCTTAATTTCGATTACCTCGACGCACTCGATTTCATCGCCTTCTGCGAAATCGGAAACTCCTTCAATTTGAACACCACATTCCAGCCCTGCGATAACTTCCTTTACCTGCTGTTTGAACCTTCGCAAACTCGTAATTTTACCTTCCCCCACCAATTCGCCATTTCTTCTCACATATACCTTTGCACCCTGCCTGAAAACACCTTCATTAACAACACATCCAGCAATTTGCCCCACCTGAGACATTTTGAAAATCTGCAAAATTTCACCGTTGCCGAGAAATTCTTCGTGTATCTGCGGTGAAAGCATACCTTCCAGCGCCTTTCTCATATCTGCTTCAAGGTCGTATATCACATCGTAAAGCCTGATTTCAACACCTTCTCTTATCGCAGTTTCTCTGGCGCGTCTGTCCGGTTTAACATTAAAACCAATCACAATTGCCTTCGATGCCGATGCGAGAAGAATATCATTTTCGGTAATCTGGCCGACAGCTTTGTGAATGACATCTATCTTACATTCCTCGCTGAACAAATAGGTGAGCATATCGGAAATCGCTTCCACAGACCCACCCACATCACCTTTTAGCACAATGCGCAGAACTTTTTTCTTGCTTTCCTCCATCTGCTTATAGAAATCACTCAAAGTGGAATGCTGAATACGATACCTTTCCTGCTGTTCTCTGATGGAACGCTTTTGCATTGCGATTTCCGCCGCCTGTTTATCGCTCTCCACGACGAAAAATTGGTCTCCCGCTTCGGGAACACCATCCATACCGATGACGCGCGCAGGCCGTCCCGGCGGAACTTCATCGAGCACATTTCCGCGCTCATCGAACATATTTCTCACCCGTCCGGAATATACACCCATCACAACGGCATCTCCCTTCCTCAAAGTTCCGCGCTGAACCAGAACCGTAGCTATCGGTCCTCTGCCTCGTTCGAGTTCCGCTTCCAGAACAATGCCTCTCGCAGGCTTGAACGGATTTGCGCGAAGTTCCATAACCTCCGCCTGCAGAATAATGTATTCTATCAATGTTTCAACATTCATCCCTGTTTTTGCGGAAATATCGACACACAAAGCGTCGCCACCCCACTGGTCGCACACAATCCCAAGGTCGGACAACTGCTGCATAACCTTATCAGCACTTGCACCGGGAAGGTCCATCTTATTTATCGCAACAATTATCGGGACTCCAGCCGAACGAGCGTGATTTATCGCCTCCTCCGTTTGAGGCATCACCCCATCCTTCCAATCGACGACAAGAACGACAATATCAGTAACCTGCGCTCCACGGGCTCTCATCGCCGTAAAAGCACGATGACCAGGGGTATCGATGAAAGTTATCTCGCCATATTCCGTCTCGACGGTATATGCTCCGATGTGCTGGGTAATCCCGCCCATTTCACCTGCAACAACATTGGTTCGGCGGATATAGTCCAGAAGAGTGGTTTTTCCGTGGTCAACATGACCCATAACAGTCACGACAGGTGGCCGAGAGACCAACTGGCTCTCATCCTCTTCTTCCTCCTCTTCCTCAACAAGCTGTTCCTCGGTCTCAATCTTTTCGGCTTTTTTCCCGTAGGATTCAACAATGAGAGAAATCGTATCGAAATCGAGGCGCTGATTGAGCGTAATCATCACACCAAGCTCGTTGAAACATCTTTCGATTAAATCCGCAGGCTGAACATCAAGTCTTTTCGCCAATTCCTGAGTTGTTATAAATTCGTGAATATCTATCACATTTGGGTCTCGTTCAATTTCCTCAGTTCGTTCGCCTTTCTGTTTGTATCTTTTCTTTTTCTTCGTTGCCGACAGCTGGGCAAGCGTTTTCCTGACAGCTTCTGAGACTTTCTCTTTCGTTATGGATTTTAGAAGTTCCTCGCGTTTTTTCCGCCGCTCCTCTTCCAGCCGACGCATTTCAGCAGCATAATCTCTGCCCTTGCGCTTTTTCTTTCGACGACGACGCTTCTTTTTCTTCTTTGGCTTTTGAGTTTTGGCTTCTTCTTCCTTAACTGCTCGCTTTATCTCTTCCTTTTTCTTTTCCTCCTCCTTTACCGCTTCCTTCTCCTTAGACAATCGCTGCTCAACTCTGGCAGCCATATCATCGGTGAAAACGCTCATATGACTCTTGACTTCAAATCCAAGTTCCCTCAGAAGCTGTATAAGAGCCTTGCTCGTCAGGTCCATCTCCCGCGCTGCTTCGTATATTCGTTTGGCTGCCATCTATACCCCCAATAATAATTACACATTAAATGTCCTGCGAAATCGTCTAAACCTAAAACTCAATAGAATTTTTTTCCAGAGAAATATCAATTCCATTTCAACTTTCCGCGCTTTCCTGTTGTAATCGCCGTAATATATTCTTTTCATTAACTTCTTTATCCGTGTTCAATGAGTCTTCGAGTTTTCTATCCTTGGTCACAAAAGCGCTTTCCTCTTCAATCTTATTTGCAAGTTCCCTCGCATTTTTCAGTATTTTTGCAGCTTCATCACCTATTTGCTCTATTGAACGCAGGAGTTCGAACTTCATCCTCGCGAGCTTCTGGATGGTATCGATATCATACTGCAGCAATGCATCGACCTGCTCTTTTGTGAGAAAATCGGCATTTTCCAGCGGCATTGCTGTATTCTTATACTGTTCCTCCCCGTAAATCGTCAGTCTCCATCCGACCAGCCTCGCTGCAAGTCTTGCGTTCACGCCGCCTTTTCCGATTGCAAGGGAAAGCTGGTCGTCGGGGACGATGACCAGTATCTTATGCTCGTCGGGATATAAAAATGTGCCGACGACTTCCGCAGGCGCCAAAGCCTTTTGTATAAATACCTCCGGGTCGGGCGAATATGGAATTATGTCTATTTTCTCATTGGACAGTTCCTTCACGACAGATTGAACTCTCGTTCCTTTAAGTCCCACACAGGCGCCAACGGGGTCAATTCTATCATCGGTGGAATAGACAGCTATTTTGGTGCGTTCACCCGCTTCTCGTGAGACGCTGACGATTTGAACTCTGCCCTCATATACTTCTGGAACTTCGAATTCAAATAGACACTTAACGAATTCCGCAGCCTTTCTCGAAAGAACCACAGGCGGTCCGGAAGTCTCACGGCGCACATCCTTCACATAAGCGCGGATTGTCTTGCCAATTGGCAGATGTTCATTAGGAACCTGTTCAGAACGCGGAATAAATCCTTCGGTCTTTCCGAGGTTGACGATGATATTCCCCCGTTCCATTCTCTGCACAGTTCCAGAGATGATTTCGCCAATTTTATGACGAAAATCCGCAAATACCATCTCGCGCTCCGTCTCGCGGATTCTCTGGATGAGATTTTGCTTCGCCGCCATAATCGCGTTCCTGCCAAAATCCGCAGGGTTAATTTCGACCTCAACCACATCACCGACCTTAACATCGGGATTTATCTTTTTCGCCTCTTTCTTTGCAATTTCGAGCGAAGGTTCAGATACCTTCATAACAACAGTTTTCTTCGCCACAATCTTTATAATCCCAAGTTCTGCATCGATGTCAACTTCTATGTTCTCCGAAGTGCCAAATTTCTTCCTCGCAGCTGTCATCAATGCCTGACGAAGCGTCTCAATTATGACATCCTGCGGAAGATTTTTATCCTTCGCTATGTCCTCAAAGGCATCAAGTATCTGATAATTTGAAATAATTTCCGCCATTATGTATCCTCCGAAAAATTTTTTATTAAATTAAAACCAGACCTCACTAAATAATTATCTTGCCCACGGATATTTCATTCACAGGTATTTCAAGCCGTCTGCCATCCTTTTCAAGCACAACCACATCAGAATTACTTTCCAATAGCTCGCCCTCGAATGTTTCACCAGAATGTTTCACTATTCTCACATTTTCCCCAATGTTTCTCGAAAAATCTCTGATAGAATGCAGCGGTCTATCCAGCCCCGGCGACGACACTTCGAGAAAATATCTATGATGAATAATATCGGCTACATCGAGCGCCTCAGAAATCTTTCGCGATAACTTTGCAATTTCATCTATGTTCAATCCGCCATCCCTATGAACGAAAACTCTTAGCACCGAAGAAGAGCCAACACCAGCGACAACTATATCAACCAGTTCGCATCCCGAATCTTCTATTATCGGCACGATTATCTGTTCAATTTGTGGCAATAATTCGCGCATAAGAAAATCCTTAAATTCTAAATATTACTATAATAT
>JAGHAI010000006.1 GCA_021161555.1 bacterium | reverse complement strand
CTTCTCTGGTTTTCACCACTATTAAAAATATTATCGCCCGGAAGTAAAGTTGTCTATGATGCCCACGAACCGCTCGGCATATTTATTTCATACAAAAACTGGGTTCCAAAAATATTAAGAGGATTTGTTAAAATAATCGTGGATTTATATGAACGCTTTTTCACCTATTTTTGCGATGCTGTGATAGCTGTGGCGCCAAGAAATAGACAAAAATTCCAGCGATGGCACAGAAAGGCATACCTCGTGCGGAATTTTCCAATAGAAACTGCGGATATAACCCCGGTTGATTGGCATAAAAGAAAAAAAATATTTTTATATATTGGACTGATATCCATACACAGAGGATTCGAACAAATATTAGAATTTGCCAATCTACTTTCTCAATCAAATGAACAGGATTACAGGATAAAGATTATTGGGATGTTTTCCCCCGACCACAAAAAGATAATTGAAAATCTGGTCTCGCAAATGCCGAAAAATATAATTGAACTGAGCACCGATTGGGTTGACCACAAGACAGTTCTTAAAGAAATTGAACAGGCACAATTTGGATTTTCACTATTTGACGAAACCATTATTCCCCATGTTAAATTCACCACTACAAACAAAATATTTGAATATATGTTGCACGGCGCAATTCCAATTGTAACTTATGTTCCAGAACTGGAAGAATATATTAAAAATTTTGAAAATGGCATACTTCTGCCTCTCGGGGAAGAGGCAAATAAATTGTTTAAATTATTGCCAGAAATTGAAAAAAATGGCGAAATAATATCAAGCAATGCGAGAAAATATGCTAAATCTCATTTTTTATGGAAATATGAGAAGGAAAGATATATCTCTCTTTTCGAGGAGTTATGAAAGTGAAAAAAATATTTTTAATAGCAGGCACACGACCAAATTTTATGAAGCTTGCGCCAATAATCAAACGATTTCCCGATAATGGCGAGCTTCGATATTTTTTAATACACACAGGACAGCACTACGACTATGAAATGTCGCGAATATTCTTCGAACAGCTCGAAATACCAGAAGCGGATTTCTATCTCGGCGTCGGCTCGGGAACGCAAAATTATCAGATAGCGAACATTATGCTCAAAATGGAAGAACTCATCAATGAGCAAAAACCGGACATAATAGTGGTCGTGGGCGATGTAAATTCCACTCTCGCCGCCGCATTGAGCGCAGTGAAGTGTGGAGTTCCAGTGGCTCACATAGAAGCAGGACTGCGCAGTTTCGACGAAACAATGCCCGAAGAAATAAACCGAAAAATCACCGACAGCATTTCTACACTGCTCTTTACACACTGCGAAGAAGCAAACAAAAATCTTATGCGGGAAGGAATTTCTCCGCAAAAAATACATCTTGTCGGAAATGTGATGATAGACAACCTTCTCGACTGTATCGGTAAAGCAAAAAGTTCGAAGATAATGGAAAAACTGGAACTGGACGAAAAGAAATTCGCAGTTCTCACCCTTCACAGAGCTTCAAATGTGGACAATATAAGCATTCTTTCGGAAATTATGCGCGCTGTTGAGCATATTTCAAATGAAGTTAAAGTCGTATTTCCAGTTCATCCACGGGCAGCGAAGAACATAGAAAAAAGCCTGAAAACCACAAAAGAAGGTTCGAACATTCATCTCATCAAACCGCTGGGTTTCATCGATTTTCTGAAATTGATGATGGAGTCGAAGTTTGTTCTCACAGACAGCGGCGGAATTCAGGAAGAAACTTCCTTCCTCGGCATTCCCTGTATAACGATAAGAGAAAACACCGAGCGCCCCATAACAACAGAAATTGGCACGAACATATTGGCAGGAATTAAAAGAGAAAACATATTGAATGCCGCAAGAAAAATACTCGATGGAAAATTCACCGCGATAGGGAAAAGCATACCATATTGGGACGGAAAGGCATCGGACAGAATTATAAAAATAATCAAAAACTTCTTACTTGATTAAACACAGAGTTATTATATATTATTAAAAAATAGGATTTTGAAAAAACTTTTATTATGCAAAAAATATCTTTTAGCAGGTATAAATTATGAATACTGCAGATTTTGTTATAATTGGCGGTGGAGCGGCTGGAATGAGTATCGCTGCCGCTGCAAAAAGGGCACGACCGGAATGGCGAATAGTTGTCATTGAAGCGGGCGGATATATCTCATACGCTCAATGCGGAATCCCATATTACATCGATGGGCGGACGAAATCCATAGATGACCTGGTTGTTCTCACGCCACAGCAGGCATTTGAAAAAAAGGGAGTCGAAGCACTCATCCATCACCGTGTCGATGAGATAGATGCGAAGGCGCGCAAAATATCGGTTTCAGACCTCACAAGAGGGCGAAATTTTGAAATGGGATATAAAAAACTTGCCATCGCCACAGGAGCAATACCCAGAAAACCGAATTTTCCAGGCACAAATTACGAAGGCGTTTTCACGGTTCGCTCACTCGAACAGGCACAGGCACTGAAAAAATTTATCGAAGAGAACAACCCCAAAAATGCCGTCATCATTGGCGCGGGCTATGTGGGAATCGAAATGGCAGAATCTCTTTCCCTGCTCGGCATAAAAACATCTGTGGTAGAAATTCTTCCCACAATTCTGGGGCTGTATGATACCCAAATGAGAGACGCCGTCATTGCGGAAGGCGAAAAAAACAGCGTCTCATTTTATCTCGAAAGCAAAGTTTCAGCAATTGAGGCGAAAAATAATAGAGTTGCTTCCGTTCACACATCGTCGGGTGAATTTTCTGCGGATGTCGTCATTCTTTCCGCAGGAATTGAGCCCAATGTTTCCCTTGCAAAATCCATCGGACTCGAACTCGGCGCTGGAGGGGCAATTTATGTCGATTTGCAGGGGCATACATCCATCGCTGGCATTTATTCCGCCGGCGACTGCGCCCAGATAAGAGACCTCATAACGGGCAGATGGGTATGGGTGCCGCTCGGCACCACAGCAAACAGACAGGGGCGCGCAATCGGCTACGCAACTGCCGGAAAGATGACTCAATTCAGGGGCGTCGTCCGTTCCGCGATGACAAAATTTTTCGACATCGGCATTGCATCTGTTGGCGCACCAAAATCTGACATCGAAAAAATTGGCTGGAAAATTAAAGAAACCACAATTCAATCGATTTCCTGCTCGCATTATTATCCCGACCACAAGCCTGTATGGGTTCATATGTATGCTGATTCTGAAACGGGAAGAGTTCTCGGCGGGCAGTATGTCGGTCCTGCAGATTCCACAAAGCGATTTGACATTCTCGTCGCTGCTGTGGCAAACCGATGTATAGTAGAAGATATGGCATATCTCGATATTCCATACGCTCCGCCGTTCGGAACCGTATGGGACCCGATAAACATTGCCGCAAGCAAGTTGAGCAAATAGTATCAAAAATGCCTTACTATTATTATGTGCATAGGGGCGGAAACGATGCCTATCACCGCATCGGCTTCAGAAAACCACCAGATGTGGTTTTGTGGCTCATAATCGTAAACTTTATCGTCTATCTAATTGAAGCAATAGACCCGAACAGAATAATTATGCTCTTCGGGCTCGTCCCACCGATGATAACGCAGAAACTATACCTGTGGCAGTTCTTTACATATATGTTTCTGCACGGGAGTTTTCTGCACATCTTCTTCAATATGTTCTCCCTATACATCTTCGGACACGATTTGTTTATAAAGTGGGGAGCGAAAAGGTTTTTATCATATTATTTTATCACGGGCATCGGCGCTGGACTGTGCGCATATCTATTCACAAATGTTCCCACAATAGGCGCTTCTGGCGCTGTGTATGGATTATTGCTTGCTTACGGCGTCACCTTCCCGAACAGATTGCTATTGCTCTATTTTTTCATCCCCATTCGTGCAAAATATCTCGTCGTAATATTTGGTCTGCTAGAATTTTTCGCCACTCTGGGCGGCACATCGGATGGCATAGCGCACATAGCACATCTCGGCGGAATGGTCTTCGGCGCTATGATGCTCTTGTTCTATCATCTGGGAGGCAAAATGAAGAAAATATCACCCACAAATCCATTTGACGATTTCACCATTCTTCATCCGCAGGAACCCGAGGATATAGACAAAATCCTCGACAAAATCCTGCATCAGGGCGTGGAAAGCCTGACCCCAAAGGAAAGAGCAATCCTCGCAAAGGCGGGAAAATTCATATCTCAACATCCGGCATACAGAAAAAGAAGCCATAGAAGATGATTTTTCTGTTGAAATGGGCTGCGGTCGTCCCTATCTTTATTCTGTGAATAATAAATATGGCAGGTGATTTGTGATGAAACTAATTCCTGAAAAAAATAAAAATGTCGTCGAAATCAGCCAGGAAAGCAAATATAAAAAGTATTCACGCCGGGCAATCGAAAATATGCACGACTTCGCTCAATGGAGAGTGATGCAACTCGAACACCACGACGATGTCCTTCACTATCTCGGTTCACTCGGCGGAGAACTTGAAGAACTCTTTGAAATTGCAGCACGAATCGAAAGAGTTGAAAAAAACCACACCCGCTTTAAAAAACTCGAAGAAGAACTTCTCTATGAACTAATGCGCCGGGGAGATGACGATGAGTAGCGCGAGTTCTTATGTGGATTTATCCATCTCAATTGGAAAAATTTTTTTGAAAAACCCCGTTATGCTTGCATCTGGCACTGCGGGATTTGGCTTTGAATTTGCCGAAATTTTTGACATTTCTCAAATAGGTGGAATCGCCACTAAAACGATAACTTCCGAACCGCGCGAGGGAAACCCTCCGCCAAGAATCTTTGAAACTCCATCGGGTATGATTAACTCAATAGGGCTGGCAAATCCAGGCATAGATAAATTTATGGAAGAAATAGCCCCGCGACTAAAAAATCTGCCGACAAGAATAATTTTGAGCGTGGGAGGAACCAGCATCGACGATTTTAAATATATAGTCGAAACTGTGTCCGAAATTTCTTCTGTGGATGCAATCGAACTTAACCTCTCCTGCCCCAATGTTAAAGAAGGCGGAATACACTTCGGCAGGAGTGCAGAAACCATATCGCGACTTTTATCCGAACTTCGCCTCATAACAGAAAAACCACTGTGGGCAAAACTTTCTCCGCAGGTCACAGACATCGTTGAGCTCGGCACCGCCGCCGCAGATAGCGGTGCTGACGCCATTGTTGTAATAAACACACTCCCCGCAATGGCAATAGACATAGAAACCAAAAAACCCCGCCTCGGCGCCATAACTGGCGGGCTTTCAGGAAACGCAATCCATCCTGTCGCTGTGTCTATGATATATGCTCTGCACAGCGCCGTGGACATCCCCATAATCGGGGTTGGCGGCATTTCATCCACAGAGGACGCAATAGAACTTATGCTCGCAGGCGCAACCGCACTGCAAATCGGCTCATCCGCATTCGCCGATACAAACCTGCCGCTAAAAATTATAGACGGAATTGGAAAATATTGCAGAAGACAAAGATTCTCATCGGCACGGGAAATTGTTGGGGCAGTGGAAATCTGATATAAAGGATAAGTTTTTTCCGCACATTCACGATAAATCTCTTTGTTAAAAAATTTTCGTCAGCATTTAATATATGGGATGAAGAAAAAGTTTCACATAATTACTTATGGCTGCCAGATGAACCGCTATGATTCTGCGGTTTTGCGCAGTTTCCTCGAAGAAAAAGGGCACCGCTGGACTGATGATGTGGTCGATGCGGATTTAATTATAGTAAATACCTGCGCCGTCAGGCAGCACGCCGAGAACAGGGCAATCGGAAGGCTGGAAGAACTCGTATCACTCAAAAGAAAACAACCCGATAAAAAAGTTGGAATTATCGGCTGTGTCGCACAGGAATTGGGCGAAAAAATTTTTAAAAAAATCCCTACTCTCGATTTTGTCGTGGGAACGGATAAAATTTCGGCAATAGCAGACATTATCGACGGCACTGCCGAAAGAAAAGTTTATACCGACATCGATGAGAAATTTTATGGACTCGCTTCACCGCCGCACATTGAAGATGGAGATTTTTCTGCATTTGTCACGATTATGCGCGGATGCGACAATTTCTGTTCATATTGCATTGTGCCTTATGTCCGCGGTCGTGAGCGAAGCAAGCCTCCGCAGAAAATCATTGACGAAATAAAATTGGCTGCTGAACGAGGCGTCGTGGAAATTACTCTGCTCGGTCAAAATGTGAATTCCTATCGATACGGCGACATCGATTTTTCAAAATTGCTCGAAATGGTGGCGCAAATCGAAAACATAGCGAGAATCCGCTTCATAACAAATCACCCGAAGGATTTTTCTAAAAAAATTCTCGATGTCGTCGAAAAATATCGGGATAAAATTCCCGCTTCGTTTCACCTGCCGCTTCAATCGGGAAGCGACAAAATCCTTGCGGCAATGAACAGAAAATATACAATTTCCCAATATCTATCAATCGTGGAAGACATCTACCGTCGCTTTCCCGATGCCATAATAACCACAGACATTATCGTGGGTTTTCCAGGTGAAGATGAAAACGATTTTCTGCAGACGATTACTGCGTTGAACGAAATTGGTTTCGGCGGCATCTTTGCATTTCGATATTCCGTTCGCAATGGCACAAAAGCGGCAAAACTCAAAGATAATGTTCCCGAAACGGAAAAAATTGCCCGCCTGAACGAAATCATAAAACTCGGCATTAGACTTGCCCAAAAATATTCCAAAAAACAAATCGGAACGATACAAAAAGTTCTTCTCGGCAATATTTCCAAAAAAAATCCCGAATTTATAACCTCAACTGCACCATCGGGGCGGGTGGTTCTCATCCCACGCAGAGAATTTTTTAAAAAATTCGTCGATGTAAAAATTGAAAAAGCAAGCACCTGGGTATTGTGGGGAAAACCGATAATTTTTCACAATAAGCCCTTTTGATTATTACAATAGATTTTTAGAAAAGTAAATACTATCGCAAACTATACCAGATTTACCTGAATATAACCTTCTCAACGGCGTTTTTATCAGCCCAGCCGGAATGCCCATCTTCAATCGCTATTCGATACCAATCGCCTCTTCGCTCGATAATTCCCGTCCTCGTTCCGCTGTGCAGCGTGAACAGAATTTCGCCGTCCTCCGAAGGAGAACTTCTAACATCCACCTTGGGAACAACCACAATGGCGAGATGAGTTTCCCACAGGCGACTTCCCTTTATATACCATCCACCAGCGAGAAGAATAAATATAATCCATAGAGTTATGCCCAGCCAGTATCCGCGGAGTTGAAGAATTGAATATGATATGGCAAGCGTTGCGGCAAGCGAAACTATGAGCAAAATCCACCATAACTCCGAAAATGAAATTTTTTCCATAACTTTCCAGAACCACTGCAACAATGTATTTCTGTAAATAGATTCGATTTTATCCTGCGTCAACCTTCTGACGAAGGCAAGATTTTTATTTATATCCCTATCTCGCGGCTTGAGAATTCGCGCTCTCTCAAACCATAAAATCGCCCTTCCGATATCTCCTGCGCGATAATATGCGCACCCAAGATTGTAAAATAATTCCGGCGAAGATGCACCACTGTTCACAGCAGCGAGATACTTTTCAATAGCCTCGTCCCAATTTTTATTGCGATATGCGGCATTGCCTTCATTGTATAAATTCACAGCGTCATCTTCATCAGCCCACAATGGCAACACCGCAGAAATTATGGCAATTAAGGCAAATAAATATATTATGTATTTCACACCTGACATTTTTTCATCCCTCAAGTTTTGCGCGAACCACTGTTAATCATTCTGTCAATTTTCTGAAGAATTTTCTGTGTTTCATCAGCGATATTTTTCACATTTCCAGCCATCTCCCCCATCGGCGAAAATCTTGCAGCATCCACTCTATCGAGAATCTTTTTCAACTGTTCGATAGCCTCCTCATCGACACCTTTTTCTGCCATTCTCGCCGCTGCCTCGTCGAAAATCACTGCGCCTGAATCTGTGCCGAGTTTATCGCCGATATATCCAAAAATAGCATCCGAAATTGCGGAAAGAGCGCTATATGGGTCTTTTCTGCGCCTTGCTTCCGCGATGCTTTTGCGCGCCTTCTTCATAGCCTTCGATGCCTTAACGGAACGCCAATGCGCGATTTTATGCTCCTGCCGGCGCCGATACACAAGAACCAGAAGCACAAATAACAATTCCAGCGGAACGAACCACAGAGTTCTCAAGCCCCATCGAGGCATCATCGGTGCGCTTTTGATATAATCGAGGTCAGGTTTTATAAATTCTATATCCTTTCCCACAGCAACGACGGAACTTCTTCCGCTCGGAGCATAGGCAATGTTTCCCTTTCCTTTTGCAACATCTATCACAATGGAATCGCTTGAAACAGTGATATACTTCTTCCTATTGGGGTCAAAATATGCAAAAGCGAGCGGCGGAATGACATATCTGCCCTCATTTCGGGGAACAAGCACATATTCAAACCTCTTTGAACCACCCCATTTATTGTTAGTCGCCTTTTTCGATACCTTTTCCTGCCTGTCCAGAACTTCAAAATCCGCTGGAATTTGAGGTTGAGGCAGCTCGAGAGATTCAATATTACCCTGTCCACTCACCACAACAGTATATGTAAGAGCATCGCCTGCCTTGAGCGATGTCTTGTCCGCCTTTGCTGAAATAGAATACTTTCCAACGGCGCCAGTGAAATTGGCCGGTTTACCGTCCTCTGGAAGAGGAAGAACCGTGATTTTCAGCCTGTTAGAATTCACCTTAACATCTTCTGTTCTTCCGAAATCGAAAAAACTTCTCGGCTGATAACGAATAGTGCAGGTTAATTCCATCGGCTCAACTGTATGTTTTCCCGCAGACAGAGGAAAGGCGGCGATTCGTTTTAAGAGCATTCCGTAATACCGCACTCCGCCAATGTTTTTCGGCTGCAGGCGAAGTCGATTTGCCTCATACATCTTCTCCACCCAGAAATTCTTAAATTCCGCATCCTTATCGAAGGACACATTGACGATATCTCTGCGGGTGAACAGGGAAAAATCCACGGTCACCTGCTGACCCACATACACCGTATCGGGATATGCGCTTGCAGATACGAAGATATTCTTCCCCGCCGATTTAGGCGCTCGCGCAGACGGCGTTCCACCACGAGAGGAACCCTGCTTCTGTCCCTGTCCACTATCGAGAACTGTTATATCTATCGGTTTTGTGCGATAT
>JAGHAI010000199.1 GCA_021161555.1 bacterium | reverse complement strand
GTAGGGAGGTTTATTATGGCACGAAAAATCAAGTACACAGATGTATTAGAGAAACTGGACCTGGCGCAGAAGAAACTGGTAGAAAAGAGAATTTCTGCGATTAAATCGATGGACATTGACCGAGACGAAAGTCTTCGCGAACAAATGCTCACTCTTGACGGATTTCGCCGGGATATAGAAAATATATTTGCTCAACTGAATGATTTTATCGCCAAACATAAAATTCTATCGGCGACCAGCGCAAGAAAAACCGCTACAAAGAGAAGAAGAGTGAAACGCGCGCCGAAAACACAGAAAACCACCAGCAGCATCAGGAAATCTAATCGTACAAAACCACTGCCTCCCGTCGGCACACAATTAGTGGGAAAGTTCAAAGGAGTTGAATATTACGGCGCGGTGACAAAGGATGGAATTGTTGTAGAAGGAATTGATGGAGTATTTCCTTCAATGTCCTCCGCAGCATCGGCAGTTACGAAGAGAAAAAACCTGAACGGCTGGGCTTTCTGGAAGCAAATTCCTATCTATTAAAATACATTTCCAAGTGCAACTTATCACACATCGGAGCCGGTTAATCAGCCGGCTCTTTTTTTAAGGATTTCTATTCGAGCGAGGAATTTTTGCCTATCTTCTTCGGATAAGTCGCTTTTGGCAAGTAGTTTCTCATATATTGCAATAGCCTTATCGGTCATACCCTGTGCCGCAAAGATTTCGGCTGTTGTAGCTGTTGCTATGTCTTTTGGGGGCGCAGGAGTATTCGGAACATCCACATCCGTCGGCTCAGATATATTCGAATTTTCATTATCTTGCCCGAGCAAATTTTCGAGTTCCTCAACAGGAATTTCACCAAGAGGCTCATCGGGTCTGCGTTCTAAACCTTCTATCTCTAATATATCCTCCGGCGGCGTAAAGTCCTCCCTCCTAGCAAGGCCTGATATCTGCTCCACATCCTCTGGCGGCTTAAAATCCTCCGTTCTCGTCGTTTGAAATCCATCAATTTCTTCCGTAATTATTTCTTCTTCGCCTGCCGATGATTCTTCAACAATTCTTTCCTGTTCTTCTATAACTTCGTCGCCCACATTCACCAGACCATCCACAGGAACAATCTGCTCTGGAATTTCTGCGACAGCATCCTGCTCTATCTCGTTATCCGACTTCGCAGATATTTCTTCTCCGTGCATCTGAATCTCTGGCTGATTTTTAGATACCCCGTCAAGACTTATAGTTTTCTCCTCATCTGGCTCTTCGGGAGAGAAAATTTTTTCCGAAATCACAATTTCCTCTTCACTCACATTCTCACCGACGATGTGCTCAGTTTGTTCCTGCGCAATCTGAGAATTCATATCGATAATCTCTTCTTTGGAATTTTCATCCATCTTAAAAATTTCATCGGGAAGTTCTATGGTCTCATCGCCCCCCTCAAAAGCAGAATCTTCCTCAGCCTTTTCCGCAGCAACCTCGTCCTTCTTCGCAACCTGTTCAGATTCAGGAAGTTCCTCTTCAGTCTGTATCTCTAATTGAGGCGGTTTTTCAGAAATATCCTGTGCCTGCAATTCAGGTTGTGCAACTTTTTCATCAGCAGACGGAATTTTTTCTTCTGCACCAGTATCACCCTGGGAAAGTTCTTCACCTTCCTCAAAGGAAAATATCTCGTCGGGCAATTCAATATCGCCAGAAATTCCCTCCGCAGATACCTGTTCAGCAGGCTTCTCTTCATCTACATCTGCAACTGGTTCAGCGGCTTCTGTCTCAACCTGCTCAATGGAAATTTCATCCACGCTCTCATCAGAACGGGAAGTTTCTGCTGAAACGGAAATTTCCTCAGCGGGTATTTTTTCCATTTGCTTCTCCCCTGCCTGAACCTCAGAAACAGTTTCTGGCTCTGTCGTTTCTGCCACTTCATCTTCAGAAGATTCCATCGTGAAAATATCGCCCTGAATATCAAGGACCAATTCTCCTTCTGTATCTTCGGCGCCAGCTTCTTCAGGTTTTTCAGCAACGGGCTCAGATGGCTTCTCCTCATCCCAGCTTAACTCCAGCCCCTCTTCCAGAACAGATTCTTTGCCCTCCACTTTATCGACAGGTTTTTCTTCGGGCACTTCTGATAAAAATCCAAGTTCAACCTCCACCTCTTCAGCGCTTTCGTCCTCAACAACTGGCTTTTCTTCAGATTCTGGCTCAGGTTCTTCGGGGAAATATGAAGCATTTATCTCCACCTTTTCCTCAGGCACTTTTTCCCTTTCGACTTTCTTTTCAGGCTCTGGCACAGGCGGTGGCGGTTCAAAAGCTTTGAAGATGTCGTCGAGTTCGACGAGGTCTTCTGTCGTCTGCTCAATTTCATTCATCTCGACAGGTTCCATAGGCGGCGTTTTAACTATGTGTTCGAGCACAGTTAGTTCAACAGCTGATTCTCGGGATATCACAGGCAGCGGTCTAACATCTACAGCAGGTTCAACACCAATTAGAGAGAACACTCCGCCGCCGATTGTCTCAACTTCGAGAGGAGGCGGTTCTTCCACCGGTTCCTCAAAAAGTATGGGGATTTCTTCCTTTATCTTTTCAGCATTCTGGGCGATAATATCAAATGCTGTCTTATTATGCGGGTCGATGGACAGTATCTGCATAAGGTGCGCAGTGGCAACGGACAATCTTCCCAGATCGATTTCTATTTGAGCGAGATGAGAAAGCGCAGATATATTGAAGGGGTCTATCTCGAGCACCTTTCTATATAGTTCCTTTGCGCTTTCGATCTTACCAGAATTAAGATACATATTAGCCAGCACCATATAAGCTGTTATGTAGTTGGGATTTTGAGCGAGTCCCTTTTCGAGCAATGCAAATGCAGCATCCCTTTTATTAGCTTCAAATAGGATTTCTGCGAGTCGCGCAAAGACGAGAGATCGGGCTTCTCCTCGAGCCTGCTGCGCAAAGTATTGTAAATCTCCTCATTCATAAATTACCCACACACTATTCAATACTTATCCCAATATCTTTCCTGTCCCTTGAAAAGATTTTCCTTCCAATATGGGTCGTGCACTTCACCATCCACATTGGAATTGACCAACTTCATCTCACCACAATTTAAAACATCTGAAAAGATAAAGAAATAATTTTTTTCAAAATATGTCCAGACTTCCCAGGAATTTGTTGATAGTTCGATTGTGTGTCTTTCTATGTTATCAGGAGGACCATAGATTATATATATTCGTCCCTGGTCAGTTCGCCATCCAGGTTTCCTGCCATTGGCGAACACTCTGTTAGCATAGTTCCATCTCGCAAGATATTGTTCCATAAACTCATTTTTCCGCGTCTCAGGAGAGGAGTCCTTAGATGCCCAGAATTTTTTCCAGAAATTCATCTTCTCCGGCGGAGAAAGTGCTTCAAAATGATTTAGCTGGTCAGTTGTCAGCAGATAATATAAAATGTCTCTCATATTTTCTCCCATTTCAGGAGTGACAACCTTCGATATCCTGTGAGGCTCTTTTGACACTGTGAAATCCTTTTTCGCAAAGGATAGAACACCGGAAGAATCGACGAGCTCGACCAGAAGAGTATAATATCCATCGGGCAATCCCGCAATTGAAAAACCACCAATATATCCATCTGAACCAGCGAAATAGCGCCACTGTGCATCGAAATTTCTGAAAACGGTATCGCTCTGCAATATTTTTGCGGAAACCCCCAAACTACGCTCAACACTGTCGGGAAGATACACTTCAACATAGTAATATGCGATGAGCGAATTAAGGTCAAAACTTCCGCCTGGATTTGGGAACATCTTCGCGCCCAGCCTATTGAAAACTGAATTTTCTGACGAAGGCTTTGCAGTATATGCAAGCATAATCTCGGACAATCCATAATCCCGCAGCCAGAAATTGCTCATAGACACATCTATTTGCGCAGTATCGCACACATTTCCCACAGGGTCGCAGGCAACGGCAACCACCTTATAATCATCCACAGGAAGTTCAAATTGATATATGTTCAATATTCTGAACTGTTTTGTGGTCAATTCGCCCTCGGGGATTTTTATCGGCGCGGAATACGATATGGAATCCGCAACACTGCCGTCATCCGAAAACACTGCGATGGCAAAATCAAGTGTGCCAACATAAGTAGATGAAAAGGAATCATACTCGAACGAAAAATTTTCCCTTCGCATAGACGAATAAACCTCAAGCCAGCCCTTTCCAACGGAATCGCCGCGAAAATCAGCCCAATCAAGCAAAAGCCCCAACTGTCCCGCAGCAGCAACGACGGAAAAGATGACGATTGTAAATGCTATGTGAAACATCCTCATCATTGGATATTTATATACAAAAATTTTTAATTTTTGCAAGTTAAACTTACTATTTTTATAATGAATTTCTTGCGCGTTTTGCCGAAAGAATTATTTTAATATTGAAATTTCAATAACTCATCATTTCACAGCACAATTAGGAGGCAAAAATGTCTGATATGTGGCATTATTCACGCCGGGCGCTGATGATGAAGTCTTCGGTGATAAGGGAAACATTGAAAATTACACAGAAACCGGGAATAATTTCCTTCGGCGGTGGACTGCCGGCGGAAGAACTTTTCCCGAAGGAAGAACTCGCCGAAGCGGCACAAAAAGTTCTTACGGAAAAAGGCGAAAAAGCACTGCAATACAGCACAACAGAGGGATATAGACCACTGCGGGAACTCATCGCCCAGCGAGTTTCCCGCCAGGGGATAAATGTTTCTGCGGACGAGATTATGATAACAGGTGGTTCCCAGCAGGGACTTGATATGTGCGGCAGAGTTCTCCTCGACTGGGGCGATGTCGTCGTATCGGCAAGACCCACATATCTCGGGGCTATTCAGGCATTCAACGCTTATTTTCCGAAATATGTGACCCTGCCGTCCGACGACGATGGTATGACGGTTGATGGATTGAAGGAAATACTCGAGACAAACGATGCGCGAATGATTTATCTTGTTCCGACATTCCAGAATCCCGACGGACGCACCATTCCCGTTCACAGGCGACAGAGAATACTTGAACTTGCAAAAACCTACGGCGTCCCTGTGATAGAAGACGACCCATACAGCGAACTAATTTTTGAAGGAACGAGCCCTACTCCAATGAAGGCAATTGAACCCGATGCAGTGATTTTACTCGGGACTTTTTCAAAACTTCTGGCACCTGGACTTCGGATTGCCTGGCTGATTGCTCCACCTGGAGTAATCGACCGCTTCGTGAGGATGAAACAGGGCGCAGACCTGCACACAAACACATTCGCCCAATATTTGATATACGAATTCGCTCAAGATGGAAGGCTCGACGCTCACATAGAAAAAGTGAAAAAACTCTACTCTAAGCGAAGAACCGTTATGGTTGAAGCGATGGAAAAATATTTCCCCGATGAAGTAAAATTCACCCGGCCCAATGGCGGGCTGTTCCTTTGGGTGCAATTGCCAGAAGGCATCAACACGACTACACTGCTTCCAAAGGCGGTGGAGAAAAATGTCGCCTACATACCGGGTTCGGCGTTTTATCCGGAGGGCGGCGGCGACAACACAATGAGATTAAATTACTCAAAACCAACGGAAGCCGAAATTGAAGAAGGAATTAAGCGGCTGTCGGAACTTTTTAAGGAAAGTCTTTCTAAAAAATAGTTTCGAGATGTATCAATATATGTAGTTCTCGACGATAGAGGCACTTTTTAGCCGAAGGAGTATCGATGCGTATAAAATTTCTCGGAGCGTGCCGTGGAGTAACAGGTTCAAAACATCTGCTGACAACTGCTGGCGGCACAAATATTCTCATAGATTGCGGACTGTTTCAGGGCAGGCGGGCGGAATCGCGGAGGAAAAATCGCGAGTTTTCCATAGACCCAAAATCAATCGATGCGGTCGTTCTGGGACACGCACACATAGACCATTCGGGAAATCTTCCCAATCTGGTCAGGATGGGCTACCGCGGGACAATCTATGCAACGACCCCCACCGATGCACTGTGCCATTATATGCTGCCCGATTCTGCCTATCTTCAGGAGAAAGACGCGGAATTCATCAACAAGAAAAATCGAAAGCGCGGATTGCCTCAAATAGAACCGCTATACACGATGTCGGATGCGCTGGATACAATTCGCCTGATTAAACCGAACAGCCTCGACAGATGGATAAGAATAGCAGACGATGTTGAGATAAAGTTCGTCGAGGCAGGACACATACTTGGTGCTGCGCTCACGCTGTTTCGTATCACGGAAAACGGGAAAAGGATAAAACTTGCATATATCGTCGACCTCGGGCGGAAAAATCTTCCACTTCTGCGCGACCCCAAACAAATCAGAAACATCGACTATGCGCTGATAGAAAGCACTTATGGAAATCGTCTCCACGAACCGATAGAAGAAGCAAAAAAACTGCTAGAAGATACGATAAATAGGACATATCACCGCGGTGGCAAGATAATCATTCCGTCCTTTGCGGTGGAGAGAACACAGGAACTTCTATACTTCATTCACGAACTTCAGGGCGAAGGCAGAATACCGAAACTGCCCATATTCATCGATTCGCCTCTGGCTGTGAACATAACCGAAGTGTTCACGCGCTTTGTGGATTGGTTCGACGATGAGACAGGGGAAATATATAGCCGCGGCGATGACCCATTTGGCTTTGCACAGGTCGAATATGTCCGCTCTGTGGATAGGTCGAAGGAACTGAATCACCTGAATGTTCCTGCTGTCATCATTTCCGCATCGGGGATGGCGGAAGCAGGGCGGATTTTACACCATCTTGTCAACAATATCGAAAATTCGCGTAACACAATTATGATTGTGGGATTTATGGCACAGAACACGCTCGGGAGGCGACTCGCCGACGGCTGGGAAGAAGTTTCAATTCTCGGCGATAAATATAAAGTAAAAGCGGATGTCGTTGTTTCACACGCATTTTCTGCACACGCGGATAAAAATGAACTTCTTGAATATGCAAATAACCTCGGAAAAGTTAAAAAACTATTTATTGTTCACGGGGAAGAAAATCAAGCTCTTGAATTTGCCCTCGCGGTAAAAGACCTGAAAAATATAAAAGAGGTCTATGTGCCGAATGAGGAAGATGAAACAGTTCTGGATTAGAGACTTATTCTTTCGCCAGTTTCCCTGTCGAACAACTTGATATTTCCGACATCTATTCTGAACGGCGCTATGTCTCCCACTTTGAAATCGGACTGCGACGGCACCCGCGCGACCATTGTCTTATCGGCAATGGTGAAATACAAAAATATCTCGTTTCCCATCGGCTCGACGACATCGATTTTTGCGCGAAAATGCGGCATTTCGCCATCTATTATGAAATGTTCGGGGCGAATGCCAACCACAACCTCTTCTCTGTTCACCCTGCCCGAAAGTTCCAGGGTTATGTCGGCAAATTTCAATTTGCTGATTTCGCATTTTGCCTCTAAAAAATTCATCGCTGGGGAACCAATAAACCCCGCAACGAATATATTTTTCGGGTCGTTATACAAATTCATTGGGGTATCGTGCTGCTGTATAACCCCATCCTTGAGGACGGCAATCCTATCGCCCATCGTCATCGCTTCCACCTGGTCGTGCGTTACATATATCATCGTCGTCTGCAATCTATGGTGGAGTTTGCTTATTTCAGTTCTCATATGAACTCGCAGTTTTGCATCCAGATTTGACAGCGGTTCGTCGAAGAGGAAAACCTTTGGCTTTCTAACGATTGCCCTTCCCAGAGCAACTCTCTGCCTCTGTCCGCCTGATAGCGCTCTGGGTTTTCTATCGAGCAGTTGAGTTATGCCGAGAATTTCAGCGGCATCCTTAACTCGTCTATCAATTTCGTCCTTCGGGAATTTCCTGATGCGCAGTCCGAACGCCATATTTTCATACACGCTCATATGCGGATATAAAGCATAATTTTGAAAAACCATAGATATGTCCCTATCCTTTGGAGAGAGGTCGTTTACGACTTTTCCATCTATTATTATTTCGCCAGAAGTAATTTCCTCAAGTCCCGCAATCATCCTCAATAGTGTTGATTTTCCACATCCCGATGGTCCAACAAGGACGAGAAATTCCCTGTCCTTTATCTCCAGATTTGCGTCCTTGATGGCGTGAACATTTTTATCATATATCTTATTTACATTTTTTAGAATTACTTCCGCCATTTTTCACTCCATTTAATTACCATTTCATTCTTTGACGCTTCCGAGTGTCAAACCACTCACCAACCATCTGCTTAATATTATAAATAATACTACAACAGGTATTGATACGATTACAGAACCAGCCGCATATAAACCCCATTCAGTTGTCATATTGGATTGAAACTGTTTAAGTCCCAGTGGCAGGGTGAACATATCCTGACTTTGCAGCACCTGCGCCGCCACTATATATTCAGACCACGATGCCATAAATGAAAACAGCGCAGTTATAACCAGCGCAGGCGCAGCCAGCGGCAAAATTACCTTTATGAAAGCCTGAAAGTTGGAACATCCATCGATAACAGCGGCTTCATATAATGCGTTTGGTATTGTATCGTAATATCCCTTCATCTGCCATATACAAAATGGCAACGCTGTTGCTGAATATATGACAATCAGCCCTACGAAACTGTTTATCAGCCCGAGTTTCGATATCATTATATACATAGGCAAAAGCAGCATAGTTGCGGGAAACATTTGAGTAGTCAGCAATGCCGTCATTCCCGCTTTTTTCCCTATAAAATCATATTTCGAAAATATAAATCCCGACATCGATGCAAGAATAACACCTATTAAAGTTACAGCGGTGGATACTAATATTGAATTTAACATCCATCTTAAAAACCTATCATCACTGAATAATTTTTTATATGCATCCAGTGTTGCACCTTCTGGTATTAACGCTAATGATGTCGATAGCAATCTATCCCCTGGACGAAGCGAAATGGAGATTACCCGCATCACAGGATAAAGCGTTGCCAATGTGAATATTATTAGAAAGAAATAGATAACTATTAACTGTATTTTTCCCTTTGTTTTCTTCATTTTTGCCTCACAAGTTTCGTTTCATAACAATTGGTATAGTAATTCTAATAGAATCCTTCGGCATATTTTCCACAAAAGCCGTTAAAGTCATCGAAGTTTCATCTAAATATCTGCGATAATCATCTTTAAAATCCACTATCAGATATGTCTCATCTTCACCT
>JAGHAI010000140.1 GCA_021161555.1 bacterium | reverse complement strand
TTTTTATTTATAAATATATATTTATAAAATAAATAAAGGCAGAAAAAAATTACATAAACCCAGCAGGAGGCATTGATAATGCGAAGATTTGTAGGTGTTGTTTTCGTTTTCATCCTGCTTGGAGGGGGATTAGTCTATGCACAGTTGAGTTGTGGATTCATCGTTGACCTTTCACCGCCTTATATTGACTCACTTTATCCTACCGACGGAGATACCGTTTTAGCAACTGTAAATTTTGGTGGAACAGTTGGTGATAGCGGTGCAGGTGTTTGGCTCGATTATTCCACCTCTCTTTCTATGTGGCCCTCCTGTCCAAGCGCTGCAACATATTTGTATTGGTCAGTAAATGGGATTCCATCACCAGATACGGTCTGGGGAACTACATCGACCACATATACTTTCAATCCCGGTGATAGTGTTCGCGCCTGTATTCACGCAATCGACCACATAGAAGATTATGGATGTTCCTGCTGTCCTAATGAATTGGACACTTGTTGGACATTTTACATCCTTGCCTGCGATAGTTTCTGGGCGGAAAACACCTGCCCCGATACCTGCGGCATAATAACATCCTGCCCCGACCAATCTATGGACATAACAATTCATTCCTACGGACCACTTGCAGGAGATTTCATTGGGGATGACGAAATAATAGTTGAAGTCGATGTAAATGGAACTACCGCTGGCAGTGGCATAGTGAACACGCTAACCTGGGCTAACATAACAAGCGATTCATTTCTGACGATAAATCCAATCACTGGAAGCTGGAATCACGGGGATACAGTGCAAATTACCATTTATTCGACGACCGATTGTCCCCAATTGGATACCTTTATCTGTTCCTTCATTGTGGACACTGTTTCACCCGTTCTCTCCAGCTTTTCCCCTGCCGATGGCGAAACACTGACAAGTGCTGTGGTAAATATCACTGGAAATTTATCCGACGATTTCGCCGGCGTGGCGAGTGGCTCCACCTGGGTTTCAATTACAACTTACGATACTCTGGGAGGAGTTACATACGACACAACATATAGTCTCGGCGATGTATTCAATATAAACAGAAATTTCAATAGTGGCGACTCTGTGGTGGTTTGTGTTCATTCAGTTGACGATGTTTATCTACAGCCCGAATGCACCTGCCCACCGAATGCTCTGGACAGTTGCTGGTGGTTTATTATTCTCGTAAGCCAACCTTATGGCTGGGTCGTCGTCCCTGTGGATTCCAATATGGATGGCAGAGTTATTTCCACCTGTGATGACCAGAATATAATTATACGCGTATATGATAGCCACGGGATGACGGATTCACCTGTTCGGATATGGGTAAAAGGTACGGAGTACACCGATGCCGACGCCGCGGTCAGCACAGCGCTTTACGGAACATCAAGTGAAACACTCGAAGTATCATTTGACCCAACTGTCGCAGGGCTTACCTGGTCTGATGGAATGTGGGTGCATTTTACCCTCGATTCCGCATTAAATACACTCGGATCCAATATTAGATGGTCTGTGGTGGATTCCTTCCTTGTTGACCTCGAACCACCTGTTGTTTCCACTCTCGCTGGTCCTGGGGACGGAGATATAATCAGTGCTGACAATGCATCAGGTTCCGCTTCTGCATACGATTCCGTATGTGGAAGTGTTCCCATAGATTCAATTCGTGTGACATCCACATTGAGCGGCATTGACCAACTATTCACAGGTGATACTTATACAATTTCAGGGCTGGTCAGCGGAGATTCCGTCACCGTCTGTGCTTATGCCCACGACGATTGCGAGGACTACACCTGCCTCGATACAAGTGGGGTTTACTGCTGGACATACACTGTTCTTATGGGAGCAGTAAACGCAAGCGTTCTCATTCCCATAGACAGCACAGGCGACGGCAGGATAATTTCAACCTGCGATGACCAGCAAATTCGCTGGGTTATTGACCATCCTGTTGCGCCAATAAATCCGAGCACAATCAGCGTCAGAGTTTGCGGCACAACCTATTTATATCCAGATGCGCGTCTGACTCTTGTCGGCGACACACTGATTTTCAGTCCCGACCCTGTGTGGAGCGACCTCGATAGTTGCGGTTTCTGCCTGCTGACTGTCGAAGACACACTCGGCGGTGCGCTTCCCGATTCCGTCTGTGGCTGGGTTCTCATAGACTTATCGCCGCCATATCTTGTGGCATCGTCGCCAGCAGATGGCGATACCATATATAGTTCCGATGTGCACATCACAGCATCCTTTGCAGATTCAATCTGCCCCGATTCTCTCGACTTCGTCGATACCTGCTGGGCAGAAGCATATAATGCTGGAACACTTACAGATACATCTGCTGGCGGATACGATTTTCCGCTTGACATTTCGGGACTGGCAGACGGCGATTCAGTTGCCGTATGTGCCGTTGTATCCGATGGATGCGAAGATTATTGCTCCGACAATGTGGATACAATATGCTGGTTCTTCAATGTTCTTATGGGCGAACCGTGGGGCGAATGGATAACTCCACCCGACACGAATGCAGATGAAAGAAGAATTACGACCTGCGATGATGAATGCTTTATTCTCTATGTTCACGACAGCCTCGGGATGGATACGACATATTTCCATCTAACTGTGGAAGATGTCGATTTCCACTACGGCGATGCAGAGGTTTCCGTCTCATACATCGGCGACAGCACCACGATGGAAATTCTCTGGTGTCCCGATACTTCCTGGCTTGACGGTGCCTGGGTAAATGTGGTTCTCGACAGCGCCGTAAACCTCATCGGCAACCCGCTCGTTTACCCTGTCGTCGATTCATTCCTTGTAGATTTGTCTCCGCCAACATTCACATACATAGGTCCGACGGGAATTACAGTTAGCGATACCACAGGTGGAATTGCGATAAATGTATCTGCAACAGATGCAATTTGTGATGGCGATGTGGCATTAGATTCCCTCGTGATAACCGCCGAACCATCAGGCTTTTATGATAATTGGGGCGGCGTGTGGTCGGGCAATATTCACGGTCTTGCAGATGGTGATTCCGTCACAGTTTGCGCTTATGCGCACGATATTTGCTCCGACACCTGCGGAGTGAATTATGGGAGCGATTGCTGGACATTCGATGTCGCCATCGGCGCAATTTCCGCAGACTTAATAATACCCGTTGACAGCACAGGAGATGACAGAGTTATTTCCGCCTGCGACAGCCAGGAGATATGGTGGCTTATCAATCACGAATATCCGCTAATTGTGGATTCGCTCGTAGTTGAAGTTTGCGGTTCAACATACCATTGGGGAGATGCCGAACTCTCTATGGTCGGCGATACACTTATATGGACTCCGCCCGCAGGTTATTGGAGCGATGAGGATAGTTGCGGCTTCTCTCTTGTTAATATATGTGATAATACTGGTGTATGTCTGCCCGCACCTGTTCCCGGCGATGTAATTATCGACCTTTCACCACCAGTATTCAGCAGTGAATTCCCCGCTGATGGAAGCGTGATAACTGATTCCAGCACCGGTGTATATATCCTTGCAAATGATGTCATTTGTCCCGATGTAGTATATGACAGCCTGGTTGTCAGCACATCACTTTCTGGTTCAAGCTGGGTTTTCGTGGATACTCTCGGAGGCAATGTAGGTGGATTTATTAATGGCGATGTGGTCACCGTTTGTGCCTTTGCCCACGATGATTGCCACGATTACTGTGGAGATAATTTTGGAGATACCTGCTGGTCGTTCAATGTTGCTCTTGGCGCGGTGCAGGCTGGAATCCTTGAACCTGTTGATTTGAACGGGGACGGATGTATTGAATCTTCCTGTCCCTGCCAGGAAATACAATGGTGGATTACATCGGAGTATTGGTTCGATACATTATCGATAGAGGCAGTGGTGGATGGTATGACATTTGATTGGTCATCTGGAGCGTTTATAATAACGCCAATCACAGCTGATTCTGCGCTGCTGACCTTCTCTCCTGCCGATGCTGGAACCTGCTGGAACGAAAACTGTTATGTGATAGATTTTGCGCTGACACATCTTGTAGATACGCTCGGCACGGATTCCCTCGAATATGACCCATCTGGAAGTTTTACAATGCTTACCGAGCCTCCAATTATTACATACGACCCGGCTCCGCCGGGAACGACGGAGTGTCTTGATACCCTTGTGGTCGATGTTTCCGTTGACCATTCCTGTGCATGCTCGATAGTGGAAAATATGGTAGTTACAATCGATGGTTCTGTCGTGCTTTCCTGGGATTCAGTGGGCACTGTTAGTATTCCGGTTATATCTGGTGATACCGTCTGTATTCCGGTGAGTGGCATAGTTGACCACGATTATATGTGTGATTCACTGCCCTATTCCAACGACCCCTGCTGGTATATACAGTGTCCCTGCAATCTCGCAATCGAAGCGGGACCTGACCAGAATTCCTGCCCAGGCGCGGATGTGATACTTGGCTGCGACCCATTGATAACGGGGATTTTCGACAGCACTCATACGGAGTGGTTCCTTGCCGGCGAAAGCACACCTTTCATAACCACCGACAATCCGCTTGTATATCCTGACACGACAACGATGTATATTGTCCGCGTGGTAGCATACTGCGAAGGCGGAGATTCGATTGTGGAATACGATACGACAACGGTATATATTGACTTCGAACCTGTATCTACACCATCGATAATCGACCCGATAGATGGCACAGAACTAACTTCCGGAACAAATAACCTTATATGGAACGCATCGAACGGAACTGAACCGATTTACTACGATGTTATACTCAACGGTGTTGTCGTTGCAGATTCTTTGACTGATACATCTTGCCCATTTGATATTGCCTGCGAGGAAACCTTGCAATTATTGGTCGTGGCATACAATCAGTGTTCTTATATGCTCGATGCGAGCTGCAACTCAAGTATCGATTCCAGTCTTCAGACGACCGCTGCTGTTTATGAAACATCGGCAGTTATCACCGTCTGGGGTGAACCCTGCGGCGGTCCGGTTGGAAGCGTGACATATCCGCCCCAAAATACGATTACCGCCTGCGAGGGACAGAATATAATTATCGATGTATGGGACCCTGCTGGTGTTGACCTTGTTCCCGATAGTTTCAGAATACACATACAGAGTCTTCGCGCAGGACTTTTAAATTACGATACAAGTCAAACCTGTATAACTTATACTGCGACGACATCACATTCTGGAGAAATAACAATTTCACCGCCGTATGGTTCTGGCGAATGGTATGATAACGATACAATAACTATATGGGTAACCGACATATATAACATCTTCGGCGTGAGTGGAGTATCCGATACACTTGTGTTCTACACAGATTACAGTCCGCCGTATGCTCTTATGGTTGACCCCTTAAACAGTGCGGATGTTTCCAACACATCCCCGCAAATTTTCATCGAAATAGCAGATGCGGTAAGCGGGGTAAATCCTGATTCGACTGTTCTGGAAATCAGCACAAGCGATGGCAGGATAGACACTATGATTGACTTCACCAGCGGTGGTTTACAGTGGGACGGAATGACACTCGTATTCGACTGCGATTCCGCTGGAATAGAATTTATGGCTGGCGAAACGGTGAATGTGGAAATTGTTATGACCTGCGACAGTCCTGACAGTGGGTTCTGCGAGCCGAATTGTTCTACATATACATATTGGTTCTATTATCCGCTGATATATGAGTGCGACAGAATTCCAAATCCGTTCACGCCGAACGGCGATGGTATAAATGATTATTGCCAATTCACTTTTCCCGATTTGAGCAATAAGCTCGGAATAATTTACATCTACGACATATATAATGTCCTCGTCCGCAAGATAGAAGTTCCTGCTGGTTCACCGAAGGATGCTGCAAGATGGTATGGGTATGATGACGATGGGAACGAACTGAAAGAAGGGCTATATCTATATGCAATTGAAGTTGAAGGCACAATCGTCTGCGATGGAACTGTTACAATAGCGCGATAAGGAGGAGGCAATGAATAGAACAACACAAAAAGATATACAAGGAGGAATAAGATGAATAGGATGATTATTGTTGTGCTATTGATATTTGCCCTTCTGGGAAGTATATACGGAGATGATTTCACAGGTGCGCGTCCACTCGGTATGGGCAGGACATTTGTAGGCGTCGCAGACGATGCCAATGCGCTCGACTGGAATCCTGCTGGAATTGCTTCCTTCCAGTTTCTCACGATTTCTGCTGGTTTTAACAAGGATTATTGGGGAATTGGCAGCATCGGCGGAGATGTGGACAACATTGGAATTGGCAGTTTTGCATTAGCAAATCAATACCGCGACTTGATTGCCTATGGATTATCCTGGCGATACCTATTCTCGAATGTGTATTATGAACATCACATTCGCTTCGGATTTGCCCACAAGTTCGGCTGGAAACCCGAAACATTTTTCGGAAAACACCCGCTGTGTGTTGGATTGGCGCTTCGTATGGAAGGACTTGGATATAACACCGCCAACTTCACGAACAACGACGACGACCCCGGGCACACAAACATCGTCGATGACCCTGTTTTTGCCAATGGCACAAGCAAATGGGGTTTTACCCTCGACGGTGGTGTTCTATGGCGCTTCACTCCGAAATTATCGTTCGGTTTGGCAATTACAGATATTTTGCAGCCTGATTTGGCTTTGCAAAGCAGCGCTGACCTCGCCGATTCCATCCGCAGTGAGCTTGAAGGCGTGGGGAAAACACCTTTGCATTTCCGTTTTGGTGTATCCTATGCTTTCAACAAAAATCTCCTTCTGGCAAGCGATGTCAGATATTTCAAGGAGGGAAGTTCGATAATTACACCACACTTGGGAGTTGAGAAATGGTTCAATAAGCATTCGATTGCTGCTCGTGCGGGCTTCAATCCCGATGAAGCTGCTGTTGGTTTTGGCTGGCGATTAAACCGCGAATGGGCATTGCAGATAGACTACGCTTTTGTATATCCTCTTTCAAAACTCTCTGGCACAAGTGCGACATCTCATAAATTTTCAGCCACATTTCAAGTCCCAAATCCCATTCCCGTCTGGGACCTCGCGGCAATTTCCGTCACTCCACAGATGGATAAGCTGAAGGCAGGAGATGAAGTTACGGTAACTGCTACATTCAAGAATGTAAGCGGTAAAAAGGTTAAAAAGGTGAACTATTCGGTTTATGTTCGCAAACCTGATGGAACTTATGCGAAACTGGACGGAGGAAATTTTGAGAGCTTCAAGACCGGCGACGAAAAAGAAGTGGAGTTCAAGTTCAAGGATTTCCAGCCTGGTGAGTACAAATTGTTCGCCGCCATTGATGACGATGGGTCTGATATTCCACGCCTTGTTGGAAAAATTGACGAGCTTGACGAAGGGAACAATGTCGCTGATGCGACTGTGCGTATCTTTCCACCGCCACAACCCACAATTTCGTTTAAGCAGGATACTTTGAACATTCTCAGGACGACTTTCCAGGAGACGGAAGAACCAGTAGTTCCAATAATCTTCTTCGACCCGAAGAGCGCCGAAATTGCGCCGAGATACCAGCATATTCTTGAACGCCTCGCCGCAAGGTTGAAGCGCAATCCCGATGTTGTCGTCCGTGTAGCTGGATATTATGACCCGAAAAACGATGGAGAAAACAACGCGCAAATCGCCCAGCAGAGAGAAGATGCCGTTTACAACTATCTCGTATCCAGAATCGGAAACGATAAGCAAATCGTAAAGGATGACAAAAACGACCCTGGCAAAATTCGTGCTGGCGGCGGAGAACCTTTCCCCGGTATCGAGAAATATTTGCCTATGATTGAAGCGGAAAACAGGCGCGTTGAACTGTATCCAGAAATACCTTCGCTGACTCTTTCTCAGGTGGAAAGAACCATCGACTTCAACAAGGGTCAGATAAAGAAACAGGTCGATTTCTCGGCTAATGCAATGACCTATAAATCCATTCTGGAGAGAAACCCCGATGTTATGCTTCTTCTTGAAGGTTATGCCACAAAAGATGAGGGTAAAAATCTTCTTGAAATTTCCTTCGGCAGGGTGCACGATTTGAAACAACAGCTTAAAAAGGTCGTTCCGTTCTACCTGTGGGATAGGATATTTGCCTGGGGAGATGACAGACATCCTGCGGACAAGCCCTATGTGAAAATATCGCTCCTGCCCGACGGAATTTTGTACAAACCATTTGAGGGGCGAATATTCCCGAAGGGCGAAACGGTTCAAAATCCCGAAAACTTTGTGCAGATGTCCGTAAAATCGGATAATCCTGTTGCATCGCACCGCGTTGAGCTTCTGGACTTATCGGGTAAAAAAGTCAAACAATTCGCAGTTGGAAAAGGCGAGCCGCCAGGAGGATTGCCCTGGGACTGGAAAATGGATAATGGACAATACATACAGGGCGGCAACTACTATGTTGGACATATTTCCGTGACGGACGAACTCGGCGCCGTGGGAGAAGCATATTCCGAAACACTCGCCGTCAATCAGGTGGACAGAGTTCTCGGCATCGAGACAATGCTCATCGTTATATTCGAATTCGACAAAGATATTGCGATTTCGCCATATTATCACAGCAGAATGGAAGCAGTTTCCAGAAGATTGATAGACCTTGCAGAACACGGCAAAGAAAAACTCACCGTTGCCGTCACTGGACATACGGATATAATTGGTCTGTCGCGGCGAAACCAGGAACTCTCTATGGAAAGGTCGAAACGCGAGTTGAAAAACCTGAAAGTCTATCTACGATATATGTTAAACCTGCCTGATGAAGCGGCGCTCGACAAATGGCTCTCAGAAAGAAAAGTTACGCTCACGGCCGAAGGATATGGTCCGAAAAAACCATATACTCTGAAAAAGATGAGGGAAGACGGAACAATAGAAGAGAAGATACTCGGCGACAATAAACTCCCAGAAGGCAGAGAAATCAACAGGAGAGTGCTTGTCGAATTCAGAGCTGAGTAATTTTCAGCCCATCTGGATTTGTCAAATTTTAAAAGTCCTTCTCTCAATGTGAGAAGGACTTTTTTTACACAATACGATTGAACGAGCGGATAAAATGCTATTAAAAATTTCTCAGACAAAATCTTTTTCGTTCGTCGTTATTATGCCCGCCGATATGACCAATTTCATAGCATCTTCAATTGAAATATCCAGTCTTGCGAACTGATTTCGTTCGGCAAAAATTAAAAAGCCCGAAGTTGGATTTGGCGTCGTTGGAACGAAGATGGGGAAAAAATTTTTCTCGGCAAGTTCTATATGTTCATCGCTGACGAGAAAGCCTATTACATATATTCCCTTTCTTGGACATTCGAGGAGAACGGCACTGTGAAAGACGATTTTCTTGCGGATTTCAAGAAAACTTTGCAGTTGTTTTATAGTTATGTAAATCGTTTTCGCCACGGGCAACTTTGTGAAAATAGAATCCGTTATGCCCAGCAATTTTCTGCCGACATACGACCTCGTTATTGCTCCAATAAATGTCAGAATTATCACAAGCGCCAGAAAACCGAGACCAGGAATGCGCACACCTATCCACAGTTGAAAGAAAACACCGAGAATATTATCGAGTTTAACGAATACCCACCCCAGCAAAAACAGAGTTATGCCAGCAGGAGCAAAAACGACAAGACCCGTGAGTATGTGTTTTATTATTTTCTGGAAAAGTGGTTTCATAGCCAAAATTACTTATTATTCTCTATCGTTCTCTTTGAAGATAAACACCTTTTCGTTATCCCTTATCATTCCGAGTTCATATCTTGCGGTGCGTTCGATGAACAATGTATCGCTCTGCAGTTTCTCAATTTTCTCGTCGAGTTCCCTCGCCTTCTTCTCTTCCATTTGAACAACTCTCTCAAGCCGCTTTTTATATCTAATCGACTGCCACATCGTCCACAATCCCATATCACCTGCGATGAACAGCCAGAGTATAAACGCAAGGGAAATAAGCAACAGCACTTTTTTGAGGCGGCGCTGTAAAATTATCCTTCGACTCTGATATTCCCGTTTTTCTATATGTCTCGGTTTTCTGCTGAAACGCGGCAATTTTTTATCCCCCGGAGTTTTCTATCTCGATAACCTTATTGAAATTTAATCGAAATTCCATCTATACCTCGGCGACCAGGACGGAGAAATGTTATCGGATGCGGAGTTTGTAATTCTCCTCAATTGAGTTCCATCCCACAGCATCTCGTATATCTGATATGTCCCAATTCTATCTGAACAGAACACTATATGGTATCCATCCGGCGCCCAATCGGGGTGTTCGTTATTTCCAATGGAAGTTAAATATGTTAAATTTTCTCCCGTGACATCAATTATGGCGATGTCAAATTGTCCTCGTGTTCTCGAGGCAAATGCAATTCTATCTCCCCGCGGAGACCAGGATGGCTGGTCGTTGAAACTTCCCTCAAATGAAAGTCTTCGCACATTTGCACCTTCGGAATCCATAATGTATATCTGCGGCGAACCCGAACGGTCGGAACAGAACGCTATGTTCAGACCATTTGGCGACCAGCACGGCGATGTATCGATGGCATAGTTATGAGTAAGGCGTTCCCGCGATTTCGTCCTGACATCCATAACATATATTTCGGAATTCCCGTCCTTCGTCATCACAAAGGCAACTTTCCTGCCGTCTGGCGACCACGAAGCCGACATATTAAGCCCCTGAAAGCCCGAGAGAATTTCCATCTGATTTTTCATTATGTCATATAAATAGAGAACGGAGTTTCCACCATCGTAGCAGGTAAATGTCAATTTCAATCCGTCTGGAGACCAGTCTGGCGTGAATGAGAGAGATTTTTTATGAGAAATTCTCTGCACGGCAAAGCCATCGTAATCGCACAGATACACTTCCTTATTCCCCGTTCTTCTGGAAATAAACGCAATTCTCGTCTGCGCAATGCCTTCTTCACCCGTGAGCGCCTTGACGACATCGTCAGAAATTGCGTGAGCAATTCTGCGCAGTTGAACTTTTTCTTCCGACAGCTTTCTGCGATACATCCTCTTCGCCGAAACCACAGAATACAGTCTCGCATCTACTTTGATTTTCCCATCATAAATTTTGAACGAACCGAGGACAATCGCCTGAATTCCCGCAGAAACCCACTGAAAAGGATTTACATCGCCTTCCTCTTTTATTTTTTGCGGGAAAAATTCGCTGTCGAGAACCGTGAAGAAAGGCGAAAAGGAAAGGTCAGCCGAAATTACTTCGGCTATTTTATTCCCGATGCCAATTTCGTCAGGCGTGGGATTTTCCGCCCGCGGAACAAATGGTATTACGGCAATTCTGATTCTCTGCGCACCGCCATCGCTGATTTTAAGCGACACATCACCAGGCAAACTCTGTCCATTTACAAAGATAGTAACAATAAAACTTATTGTCAGATAATAAATTATGCGCATAACTTCATCCGTTTTCTTACTTCTTTTATAACTATATGAATATTACAACAACTTGCAAGACTTTTTTAAAAAATTCTGCTTTTTATAAATCATATAACGAAACAATATGGAATACCATCTGCATCTCTCTGAACATTAAATTTGCGATTCTATACCGTGTATCTTATATTAAATTAAAAATAAGAAGGAAAGCACAGATGGAACTCCACATAGTCGGCAGTGGCTCTGGTATGCCAGTTGGACACCGCAGCAGCTCGTCCTTCTGGCTCGAAAACAACGACGATGTAATTTTGCTCGACTGCGGTGATGGAACTTCAAGCGCATTACATCGCGCAAACCTGAATCCATTGGAAATCGGCGCAATAGTTTTTTCTCACTCTCACTCAGACCACTGGGCGGGATTCCCGCTGCTAATTCAGAGATTTCACCTTTTGCGAAGAGAAAAACCGCTGACGGTGTTAGCATCTCATAGAATTGTGAAATTCCTGAAGTATGTCCTCGAAATGTCGTATATGTGGAGCGAACGCATCGGATTTGAAATTGTATGGCAACCTATCGAAGACGGAAAAAAATATAAATTCAAATCTTTTTCCATAATTCCACATCTAAACTCACATCTCGAAGGATACAGGAGCGACCTCTTCCGCCATCCACTGTGCGATATAAAATCGTTTTCATTCGAAATTTTATGCGACAAAACAAGAGGAATTTACTCTGCTGATATTGGCGCGCTATCCGATATAGATGAATTACTACACCGAAAAGCGAAGTGGCTGCTAATCGAAGGTATGCACTATTCCGTTGACGAATTCAAAAAATGGATTACAAAAAAACCCGTCGAAAAAACCATCATAACTCACATTCCTCCTGAACGCGAAAAAGCAGATTTTGGCAATGCGATAGTTGCGCGGGACGGAATGACCATACACATTTAATTATGTCTCGCATTTTTTGGGGAAGAGCATCACGACAACCGCCACATAAATTAAAAAATTCCTTTTCACATTTTTCCTTCAAACATTATGCTGAACAATTTTTTATAATATTTATTATTACTGCTTTATGTTTTCCACGAACTGAGCAATTCCTGCGGCGATTGCCTTTGCAATCTTTTTCTGATTTTTCGGCAGCGCAATCATTTTTTCCTCGTCAGGATTCGATATAAACGCCGTCTCGACGAGAATTGCGGGCATATATGTACCATACAACACATAAAATCCCGCTCCGGCAGGACCCCGTGCGATTGTGCCTATGCTGTCGGCGAGATTTTGCTCGACAATATAGGCAAGGATTGAACTCTCCCGCTGATGAGCGCTCTGGGCGATGTCAGCCATTATATACTGCAATTCATCTATGTTATCGATGATGGGTTCGTCCTCGAGCAGCAGAGATTGGTTTTCAAGCGCCGCTGTTGCCCTGGCTTCATCTGTTCTGGCAGGGGAAAGATAAAACACCTGCGTTCCGTTCGAACTGGATTTCTTCGAAGCATTGCAGTGTATTGAAATGAACATATCGGCATTCAGCTTATTTGCGATTTCGGTTCGTTTAGATAGCGGTATGAAAACATCGCTGTATCGTGTCAGTTTTGCATCAAAGCCAAGAAGTTTCAGTTCATCTCTCAGATATTTCGCGATTGGAAGTGTGATGTCCTTTTCACGAATTCCGGAAGGACCGATAGCACCTGGGTCTTTGCCGCCGTGTCCCGCATCGATGACGATGACTCCTTTGTATTTTGTTTCTTCTTCCGACTTTCTTTTCCGTTCGAGCAGTTGCGATTTTGGGCTTTCAGAAGGCGACTCATCAATCTTATTGTATGCGCTTTCAGATGTTCCTTCGGTTATACTCAATTCTATCGAACTGTCGGTTAACTCAATACTGTGTCCCGTCGCAGCGGCAAAGGATTTGAAAAATCCTTCGAGAGGAACGAGCAGCCCTTTTCTGTCGAGTTTTGTGGGAAGACCCATATTGTATGGCGTTCCGTCGATGACGACATACGGATTTTCTGGCGAAAAGACAACTCTACTGCCCCAGAGCCTCACGCTTTCCTTGAACTTTTTTGTGGCGTAATATCTTTTCCCGTCGCCAATCCTGACTATCTGGTCGGTACCTATATATCGAAAGTTGTTCACGATGATGGGCTCGACTGTCCCCTTTGAAACGCCATCATATATTACCACCAAGGTCGAGCCGAAGACATAGGAGGCGAAAAATATCAAAAATATTTTCATTTTCGTGCAGTTCATATCAAAAATTTATTCATTTCTAATTGGATTGTCCAGAAAAATATAAAAAAATCCCGTTTGCAATTTTACTTGAAATTTTTCAAAATAAATTTATCTTCAAAACGGCTGGTTTTGATTTACAATGCGGAGGCAATGATGAAAGTTTTAATAGTTGGAGGTGGCGGCAGAGAACACGCTCTTGCCTGGAAGGTCGCGCAAAGTGAATATGTGGAAGATTTGTTCGTCGCCCCTGGAAATGCAGGAATATCGCAGATAGCAAAAGTTGTCGATATTCAGCAGAACGATATAAGGGCGCTTGCAAGTTTTGCGGAGAAAAATTCAGTTGACCTCACGATTGTGGGTCCCGAAGAGCCGCTCGCCAACGGAATTGCAGATTATTTTGCCAAAAGAGGTCTGATGCTGTTTGGTCCCTCCCAGGAATCCGCCAGGATAGAGTCGTCAAAGGTGTTTGCAAAGGAATTTATGGAGAGATTTCACATTCCAACGGCGAGTTTCGTCGTTTTCGACGACCCCGAACAAGCTATACATTTCATAGAAGAACACGAATTCCCCATTGTCATAAAGACAGACGGTCTTGCTGGCGGAAAGGGTTCAATTGTCGCCCATAATATTGAAGATGCCCGTGATGCCATAGTTCATATGATGATAGAACGAACCTGGGGCGATGCGGGAAAAAATGTCATCATAGAGGAATTTCTCGAGGGCGTGGAAGCGTCCGTCCTGGCGATAACTGACGGCGAAAATTTTACGGTTCTTCAGCCCGCTCAGGACTATAAGCGTGCCTTCGACAACAACGAAGGTCCAAACACTGGTGGGATGGGTGCTGTATGTCCTCATCCTGCCGTTAGTGATGAGGTGTTGAAGGAGATTACAGACTATGTTCTGGAACCGACCATAAGCGGACTGCGTTATATCGGAGCACCCTTCAAGGGCATACTTTATGCGGGAATTATGATGACTAAAAGCGGACCAAAAGTTCTGGAATTCAACTGCCGCTTCGGAGACCCTGAAACTCAGGCAATCCTGCCGTTGTTGAAAAGCGACCTTATAGAAATTATATTGTTTGCTCTTGAAGGAAAGGTAGATGAAGCAGATGTGTTCTGGCACGACAAAAAAGCGGTATGTGTCGTTATGGCATCGGGTGGGTATCCCAAAAGATATAAGAAGGGTTATAAAATACTGGGTCTCGACGAAATTTCCGGGTCGCCGGACAGCAATTGTATCATCTTCCACGCTGGAACAGCGCGGCGGGGAGATACAATCATCACAAATGGGGGAAGAGTATTGAATGTAGTCGGCATCGGAAACGATGTAAAAACTGCATCGAAGAATGCCTATTCCTGCGTGGATAGAATAGATTTTGAAAAGGCATTTTATCGCTCCGATATAGCGGCTGAATATGTCTAATTCTGAATTGATAACGAACCTAAATCGGGAGGGTAATTATGAAGATGGCAAGATTGGCTATTGCTGTGTTGTTTCTTGCGGCGTTTGTAGTTTTTCTGCCGCTTGGGTGCAGCAGCGATGATGACAACGGCGGAGATGGCGGCGGTAATGGTGGAAGTATAACAGCGATAAACTATGTTCCTCTCGTCGTCGGCGCTCACTGGGAATATCAGGATTCGCTGAACGATGGCTCATACGATACATCAACCACAGATATAACTGGCACGACAGAAATGATGGACTATGAATCCTATATCTTTGTCGATGCTGACGGGGAAAGCGATACATATTATATACAGAACAGAAGCGATGGCATTTACCAGATTGTGCTGCCTTCTGCTGCAAAATTGCTGCGCGCGATGAATACGATACAATATGAAGATACTATGGTTATGAGATTTATACCTGCAACATTCAACATTGGCGATTCCTGGACAGTGTATGAAAATGATACGATATACGATGAAACTGTGTACAGGTATTATATGTCAACGGAATTCGTTCAGCAGGCGCAGGGATTTGAAACTGTCAGTGTTCCAGCGGGGACTTTTAGCAATTGTTTGAAATTGTTTTCAACTTTAAATGTGGATATGACTGTTGTTATGTTGTCCGATACGACAGATACGATATATTCTTATGACAGCGAATCGCACGGCACCACCTGGCTGGCGTCTGGCGTTGGAATGGTGAAATATATGAGCGAAGAGTCTGAATCTCTGTCCGTTTCCGTTTTGATTTCATACAGCGGAGTGTCGAAATAAGTTGAAAATTTTTCTTGACGAAAATGTGGGATAAAATAAATTTTTTGGATTTTCGTGAATTAAATGGATTACTGAGTAATACTATTATATAATATGCGCATAGAACTTAACATAGACGACCTGCTGGGATATCGCAACGACATTTTTGGTCGCCCACGACGATGATATTCTCGCCGTTGAGGGTGTGTTGTCATTTCTTCTGGAAAACTTCTCATACAAATGAAAGGAGATAATATGCGCAGTAATAGTCTTACAAAGGAACAGATAAGTTCGATAAAACCAGGCGAAGTGCATAATGTTCTTTCGAGAACTATGCTTGCCGATGGTTTTCCCATCGTCGTGGATATGAAGAAAAGTCAGGGGATGTATCTATACGACAGCATTGGTGATAAGTATTACCTTGATTTTTTCAGTTATTTTGCATCCTGGGCGCTGGGACACAACCATCCCAAAATGGATACGCCTGAATTTAACGAGAAGATAGCGTTTGTGGCAAAGCAAAATCCGTCGAATTCGGATTTATACACGATTGAAATGGCGCAGTTCGTCGCCACATTTGAGCGGGTTGCTATGCCAGATGAATTTCGCCATCTGTTTTTCATTGCGGGCGGAGCGCTCGCCGTGGAAAACGCTCTTAAAACTGCGTTCGACTGGAAGGTGAGGAAAAATATCGCCGCAGGAAAGGGCGAAAAGGGATATAAGGTAATCTATTTCAAGGATGCCTTTCACGGCCGCACGGGATATACGCTCACGCTGACGAACACATTCGACCCCAACAAGACTATATATTTCCCCAGGTTCGAAGACTGGTATAAAGTAGAAAATCCCAAAATTACATTTCCTCTTGAAGGCGAAAATTTGAAAAATGTCGAAGCGGCGGAGGAGCGTGCTGTTTCTGAGATTGAAAGGATTTTATCCAGCGATGGTGATGATGTGGCGGCAATTATCATAGAACCCATTCAGGGGGAAGGCGGAGACAATCACTTTCGAGCGGAATTTTTTAAAAATCTGCGCAAAATCGCCGACAAATATGATGTTATGCTCATTTTTGACGAAGTCCAGTCAGGGCTTGGAATGACCGGCAAAATGTGGGCTTATGAACATTTTGGCATCGTTCCAGATATCGTTGCATTTGGAAAGAAAACGCAGGTATGCGGAATAATGGTCACCGACAGGGTGGACGAAGTTGATGAAAATGTGTTCAATGTCTCGTCCCGAATAAATTCCACCTGGGGCGGCAATCTTACCGATATGGTGCGCTCTCAGAGAATTTTAGAGATTATTGAGGAGGATAATCTCGTTGAAAATTCCGCCGTGGTGGGGAAATATCTTCTGGAAAAACTCCAGTCCCTCGGGGAAAAATTTCCACAGCTTATGTCGAATATCCGCGGCAGAGGGCTTATGTGTGCATTCGACCTGCCGACGACGAAGATGCGAAATGTGTTTAGAAATTACGCGTTCGAAATGGGGTTGATAGTTCTGCCCTGTGGAGAAAAAACTATCCGCTTTCGTCCTGCTTTGATTTGTCAAAAAGAAGATGTGGATAAGGCAGGCGCAATTATGTTCGATGTCCTGAAAAAGATGTAGAAGTTTCTCAAAGACGAATTGAATGCTCGGGGATTTCGATGTTCAATCGAAATCCCTTTTTAATGCACAAGCGCTTTAACTGCTGCTATTAGCTTTTCAGGGGAAACGGGTTTTTATAGAAAGTTGTCGACGGGAATGTAGTCCGCGTCTCGTTCGCTTTATGCGAATGGTATCCAGGTGAAAATTATTTGGCGAGTGCGTCGGGTATGATAGGCAGCAGTGTTATTATCCAGATGAACCAACATCATCCCCAAAAACAATCCCCCAATCAAACAATTATATCCGAACTGGATATCAGGTGCGCAAGGAACTTATTTTGCGATTTCAAATTTTCCGCTAAAAAAACCCCGCATCGACAATGCACAGCGGGGTTTTTAAAGTTGGATTTTACCGACGGGTCAGGAAAACTTTTTCTTATATTCCCTTCCCAGCTTAAAACCTTCTTCTATTGCCTTCATATTCAATTCAAGGTGAGATGAAGACGCAAACCTATCTTCAACGGCATCTTTTATAGACTTCTGCGATACAATCCCCAGAAATGTGGATATAAATCCAAGAGCGATGATGTTAGCGACAATAGGTCTCTTGAATTTTTTTGTGGCAATTTCGATGAAGGGCACAGTGACCACTTTCGCCTGCCCAACCATTATGTTGACGGCGTTCTTATCTGCCACTATAATACCATCGGGTTTCATAGCAGTGGAATATTTCTCATAGGCTTCTGGTGTAAACGCCACAAGAAGGTCTATCTCCTGACATTCGGGGAAATATATATCTCCATCGCTCACGATAATATCGGCTCTTGTAGCTCCACCTCTCGCTTCGGGACCATAAGATTGACTCTGCGATACATTTTTCCCATCGCCTATGGAAATTGCCTCGCCCAGAAGCATACCCGTGGAAATAATTCCCTGTCCACCAGCACCAGAAATTCTTATGTCATATCGACCCAAATGCTCCTCGATAGGCGTCTTCTTTTTCCTGTTTTTTTTCTCCCTTTTATCCTGATGAGACATATTAATCCTCCAGTTCAGATTGAACTCTCTTCACCAATTCGGCGTATCTCTGAGTATATTCCATTTTATCCTCTTCCCTGAAAATGCCTGTAATTATCTTTCCTTCCAGTTCTTCGGGAGACATATTTTTCGCCTTGGCGAGAGGAATAGAATTGTCCTTTTGCCACTTCAATAGTTGTTTCGGGTCGGGCATTTTGTTCAATCTTCCGAAAAGAACGGGACACTGGCTTATAATTTCCACGAGCGAAAATCCCTGATGCTGCAAAGCCTTTTTGATATAATTCGTCGTCTGCACAATTGAATAAACTGTGCTTCTCGCCACAAAAGTGGCGCCAGCAGCCATAGCCAGTTCAACAGGGTTGAAGTCAGGGTCAATATTTCCATAAGGCATAGTATGAGCAAATGCGCCCAGCGGTGTAGTAGGAGCAACCTGGCCACCCGTCATACCATAAATTGAATTGTTAATTAAAATCATCGTAATCCCGATATTTCTTCGCGCTGCGTGGATGAAATGATTTCCACCAATAGCAAGCGCATCGCCATCGCCGGAGACGACTATTACCTTCATATCAGGACGCACCAATTTTATTCCCGTTGCAAAGGGAATGGCACGTCCGTGCGTGGTATGAAGAGTATTGAAATCTACATAGACCGGCATTCTGCTGGAGCACCCAATTCCCGACACGAGCGCTACATCATCCTTTGAGATATTGAGGTCCATAACAGCTCGAATTATTGCGCCCATTATAGAACCAATCCCACAACCCGGACACCACACCGTCGGGAAACGCTTCTTCCACCGCAAATATCTATGCACATCGGATAACTCAAGCATATATTTCCTCCTTAACGACATTGATAATTTCCTGCGGTTCCAAAGGATGCCCATCATATCGATTCACCGACGCTATCTTCACCGAACCTCCCAGCATCTCGCGCACAGGATGTATTAGCTGTCCCATATTGTTCTCCGCAACAATCACGGACTTGATATTGCACCTATCGAGTATCTCTTTTATCGGTTCATCAGGGAAGGGCCATATAGATTTAAGGTCGATGAGTCCTGCCTTTGTTTTCTTCAACCTCAGACTTTCAACTGCGCCACGCGCCGCACGAGCAGCACTGCCATACGCAATTATAACATATTTGGCATCTTCCGTATAATATTCCCTCAACTGCCATATTTCCCGTTTATGCTTCAATATTTTATTTCGCAAGGTCTCAAGGCGCTCGGTTATCTCGGCGGGAATGGATGTCGGAAATCCTGCCCTATCGTGAACCAGACCTGTCATATTGTATCTGTATCCTTTACCAAACGGAGCAGGATGTGAAACGAGGTCGAGAGATTCCGTATAAGGCAGATACCACTCCGGTGGAATTTCAGGAAAAGCGTGCTTCACAACTGCCTGATTATCGTGCTTATTCAAAACGACCTTTTCACGCATATGTCCAATAAGTTCATCAAGGAGAAGGAAGACAGGGGTGCTAAAATGCTCGGCAACTTCAAAAGCACGAATGGTCATATCATATACTTCCTGAACGGTGGATGCAGCGAGTGCAATTGAAGTGAAATCTCCGTGTGTTCCCCATCGAGCCTGCATAGTATCGGATTGCGACAACTTGGTGGGCAGACCTGTGGAAGGACCACCGCGCTGAACATTGACCACAACAATAGGCATCTGAATCATATAGGCAAATCCGATGTTTTCAAGCATCAGAGAAATTCCTGGTCCTGATGTCGCGGTCATAGAACGCGCACCAGCCGCAGAAGCACCGATAATAGCTGCTATTGAAGCAATTTCATCCTCCATCTGGATAAAAGTGCCGCCAAGTTTGGGAAGTTCTCTCGCCATTCCTTCGGCAATTTCGGTGGATGGAGTTATCGGGTATCCGGCAAAAAACCTGCACCCTGCATGCAAAGCACCCTGAACACACGCTTCATTCCCCTGAACGAACATCAGAGGATGACCATCGGAGGAAATTCTATTCAGAGCCATCTTTCTTATCCTCCCAGTTGGGATTTTTGATTATAGCGAAATCGGGACATATTCGCCAGCAAAGAGAACAATGTGTGCATTTGTCGGGATGTGCCAGATATGGGGTTTTATCCTCTCGCTCAGCAAGTGCCCCCACAGGACAAATCATCGTGCAAATTCCGCATTTCTTACACCAGCTGTAAAAGAAAATCAACTTTCCTGTGAAATGCGGGACAATTGGAGCGGGATGCTCGCCGCCTGTTTCCCCGGATTTTATCACCCGATTTACTGGCGGGCTCACCGGCTTCGCCATATTTTACCTCCACATAAGTTAGTTTACCTATCTTATAATAACATATTCAATCGTCAAGACAATTTTTTTATCAATCCTCTCTGTCGTCTTCTCTCAATGTCTCGTTTGAGGAGACATTCTCATAGCATACAACACCACCAGATACCAAATCCTGTGGAGATATTGTTATTTTTTTCACATTATCGTTAGCCGACATCAGATGAACGAAAAGCGGCGAAATCTCCTCCACAATCCACTCCTCATTCTTAAAGAGAATTTTATCGCCAGTTTTTATAATGTTTTTAAAAATTATGGAATAGCCCATTATGTATTGTTGTAATACTG
>JAGHAI010000017.1 GCA_021161555.1 bacterium | reverse complement strand
ATAATACTCTGTCAAGAAAATATTATTAAAAAACATTTCTGGACATTGTCGAATTTCTTTGCTATATTTGAATCGGAGTAATATTGACAATAACAAGGAGATTGCAAAATGGCAAAATTACCTCCGCTCGGAAAAATTGATGCTAATTTTTTCAATGAGGTTATATATCCCCGTCTTGGTGCGAAACGCGACGAAGTAATCGTTGGTCCTCAGCATGGCGTCGATGTGGGAATTATCGAATTTGGCGACGAAGTAATCGCTCTGTCCGCAGACCCCGTCTTCATCGTTCCGGAATACGGATGGAAACGCGCAGCGTGGTTTGCATTTCACATTCTCTTTTCCGATGCGGTGACATCGGGATTGAAACCTGCCTATCTTGCAATTGATTTAAATCTGCCGCCGAAAATAACGGAAGAACAACTGCAAACCATCTGGCAGGTCTTTCATAATGAGGCGGAAAAATATGGCGTGGCAATAGTGACAGGTCACACGGCAAGATATGGCGGCTGTAATTATCCTATGGTCGGCGGCGCAGTTGCAATTGCACGAGGAAAAAAGAACGAATATATAAACCCGAAATTCATCAAACCGGGCGATAAAATCATCATCACAAAGGGACCTGCAATCGAAGCGGCGGGAATTTTCGCAACGATGTTTCCGAAATACATCTCGAAAAATCTTGGCGAGGATTTTTTTAAAAAATCGGAAAAATTGTTCTATCAGATGTCGGTTCTGGATGATGCGCTTGCGGCGGTATCCGTCGGCACGAGAGATAATGGAGTTTCCGCAATGCACGACGCAACGGAATGCGGTCTCTGGGGCGGAATTTTTGAACTCGTTGGAGCGGCAGGACTTGGCGCAGAAATACAATTCGATAAAATACCGATAGTTCCCGAAGTCGAAAAGATATGCAAATTATTCGACATAGACCCATACAAATCGATTTCAGAGGGAACACTTATTGCCACTGTCCGCCCGGACAAAGCCGACGAAGTCATCCAGGCGATAGCGAAAAACGGAGTGAAAGCAGCAATTATCGGAGAAGTGCAGGAAAAGAAAGAAATTGTCATCCGCAGAGATGGCTCTTCGCAAAAACTTGAACATCCGAAAATCGACCCATTCTGGAAGGCATTTTACGATGCACTCGAAAATTTTTCTGAAATGGAAAAATAAAAAATAAATTCTAATACACGAACAAAATAACATTTTTAAAAAATTCGATGACAATCCTTTCGCATATATTCGGCATTTTGCGTAAAAGTTTCATTCTGCTCTGATAAGCCCCGCACACAAAATAGGAAAAAATTACATTAGGTATTATTTCAGCCGTCATCCTGCTTCTGCTTATTGCAAGAACTTTTTTGCTTGAACATTCGCATCAAAGCAATAAATTGGGTGGTGAAGATATGAAATATCAAATTGTCGTAAACGATATGACCTGCAAGCACTGTCAGGCAACGATAGAACAGGCGATAAATAATATTCCCGGCGTAGAAAATGTAATTGTGAACCTCGATGATAAACTCGTCTTCGTCGATGGCGATGTCGCAGGCGAAAAGATTGTCGAGGCTATTAGAAAAGCGGGATATTCGCCGCAAAACATAGTGGAGGAACAATGACAAAACTATTTCCAATCATCCTTGCAATATCAATCTTTGCCTTTGCCAATCAGCCGCAACAAATAGTTCACTGCCCCACAGCAGGATTGGCAGAACACGGCAAAATGCTCACGCAGTTATTCGTCTTCCCCGGCGACGGACTGCGCGCAAAAGTTTCTCTGGGGATTTTGAATTTTTCGCAGGTGGGAATTTCCTACGGCGCAATGAGAATTTTTGGCAGAGGTTCTGTGAAACTCGACCCGATGCCAGGATTTGAACTTCGGTTCCGCATTTTGAGCGAAGGCGTAAAGACGCCAGCCATCCTCATCGGTCTCGACACACAGGGATATGGCGCGTATAACGAAGACCTGGAACGATACGAACACAAATCCCGCGGTGGATACATCGTTGCAAGCAAAAACTGGTGGTGGCTCTCGGGAAATTTTGGACTGCACGGCGGAATTAACTATTCATTTGAAGAAAATTTTGCACGGGGTTTTTCGGCTTTCGTCGGACTCGACAAAGATATCAAGGACGCAGTGGGAATTCGCATCGAATATGACCTTGCCCCTGGCGATAACGAACCGCCTCGCGGAAATGGATATGGCTATCTTTCGGCATCGCTATCCGTTCACTTCGCCGAAAATGCCTGGGCATCTATGAATTTTTACGATTTGCTCGGCAATATGCCAGATGTGCCATCGCCGTCGAGGGAACTTTTCGTGATGTTCGAAACGGCGGTATTTTGAAACAAAGATTTTAAATTAAAAATTCGTCCGCAGAGTGTCGGATAATTTCCACGCTTCGCCGTAAAATTTGTCATCAGCATCTTTAATTAGATAACCCCGCTCGATAAGGTCGTTGATGGATTTTGTCGATATATTGTTCTCCCTTGATTTATTTTTTTATTTCGATTGTTTTTTAGTGAATTAGGATTGCGCGCCTGGTTATTGTCTGCCCGTCAAATGTTGCTCTTATCAAATATATTCCGCTTGGTATTGATTCATCGGGACGCCATACAAATCCTTTGCTCGCTCTGCCTGCACTCTGCACCTTTATCCCCGTTAATAGGGGGGACAGAGGCGCGTCGGCGCCGAAGGAGGTCGCAATAACATTTCCCCGCAGGTCATATATTTTCACCTCCGCTCTCGCAGGCGCGGTGATGGCGCAGGAAGAATTAAAGGGATTAGGTTGAACATCAAGAGAAAATGCATCCGGTTTGATAGGCTTTTCCAGAACCGCATCCGTGTCGCAGGAATCAACCGCAACATAGAAATCGCATGTATCACAGGCATCGAACGGGTCGCAAGCAGTAATGATAATGTGGAAAAGACCGGTAGAAGGTGGAGTATAGATGAGTGTCGTGCTATCCATGCTTGCGCCTTCGGGGGCATCTATTAAGGAATAGCTTACCGTGTCGCCATCGTCATCTTCGGCAAGAACTTCCACTATAAGCGTGCTATCGAGGCATATCGCGGTATCATCGGGGCAAGGACAGAGGGTGAATGAGGGGGCATGATTTGTGTCCGCGCATGCATCAGTTACGATTAGTGAAACATCAGTTACTATGGGTGTTACGGTGGTTATAGTTGGTGAAACGGATGTAACGGTGGGGGAAACATTGGTAACGGTGGGGGAAACATCTGTAACGGTAGGGAAAACTTCCTCACCAATACAGCTATTTCCTTCCGCATCAAACTTCACAAGAAACAAATCGCATGATCCTGCGCCGAAGCTATATGTGAATCCTGACACAGCGAAACCGCCATCGCTCGTCTGGACTAAAGAAGAACCTTTATCACCGCTCGTTCCACCAATGGCGCGAGACCATTCCAAAGAGCCTGAAGAACCGAACTTTGCTAGAAATAAATCCCATGAACCTGCTCCGAAAGCTGCTGTATATCCGGTAACCGCGTATCCGCCATCGGAAGTTTGAACGACAGAAGCATTTTCATAAGGGCCCATTCCTGTGTATGCCCCGCCAAAAGTCTTTGCCCATTGTATTACGCCCGATGAACCGAGCTTTACGAGGAATAAACTATTTAAGCCTGCGGGGAAACTTTCGGTACGTCCCACTACAACATATCCGCCATCGGATGTTTGAGCGACGGAACTACCAAAATCCTCATATATCCCACCGATAACTTTTGCCCATTGGATTGCACCCGACGAATTGAATTTCACAAGGAGCAAATCACCAGTATCATATTTATCTGTGCTTCCTACTATTGCATATCCGCCATCGGATGTTTGAACGATAGAAAAACCTTCCTCACAATCTGTCCAACCAACAGCCTTTGCCCACTCAACAGCACCCAATGAACTAAACTTCATAAGAAAAAAATCCCATGAGCCTGCGCCGTAGCTTCCAACCAATCCCGCCACGGCGAAACCACCATCGCTTGTCTGAGTAATTGAATAACCATGGTCATTATAATATGTTTCACCGACAACCTTTGCCCAGTCCACCGAACCTGTCGAGGTAAATTTCACGAGAAATAAATTAAAGTCACCTCCAGCGATGAAGCTAGTGGTATATCCCGCAACAGCATATCCGCCATCAAATGTTTGAACAACGGAATAACCTTTATCAATGTCAACTTCGCCAACAGCTTTTACCCATTCTACAGCGCCCGTTGAATTAAACTTGGCAAGAAATAAATCATAACTGCCCACGCCGAAGCTGTTTGTCATCCCCGTTACAGCGTATCCGCCATCGGTTGTCTGAACAACTGAATTGCCATAATCACTGTCCGTTCCGCCGACGGCAATAGCAAATTGGGATTGTGCGGGGCAGGCGCCCGCAAGCGCAAAGACAAGCAAAGCAATGAATAATGTGTTTTTCATTGGTTTCTCCTTTTGGGTTTGGTTTGTGGTGTTGTAGGGACAGACCTGCGTGTCTTTCCTTGTGCATCAATCATTCATATTCGCATTTTCATCCATAAGAATCACACACGGGTGCGTCCCTACGAAATTCGTTCCCAATGATATTTGAGAATTGTAATTCCGCATTATGTTTTTTAAACAATGATAAAAAATTCAATTGTCAAGTAATTTTTGAGAAAAGAAACTAATCTAAATCGGTGTTCCAAACGATGAACAGATTTTTGCCTTTGCCGTTTTTTATCTTAATTGTTCTCGTTATCGTCCAGAAGAAAATTCCCCGTGTCCGGAAAACAATTTCTTTTGTCCTAAAAAAATTTCCTTTCGAATAGACGAGTTTCTTTTTGGGAAAAATCCACTTTCATTTGTTAAAAACGATTTTCCTTCGGGGGGAAATGATAATCAATCCCTCGCAAAAGCGCACCAATTGAAAAAATATCGCAATATTTTAAAAATTTTCGGGTTATTTTCCCGTTGGCATAATCATCGGCAGCGATTTCAGGTCTTCTGGTATGACCATAATTGTGTTGTTCGGCGAATTTATGAGCTGCTTCATCATTTCGATGCGATACCACCTCAAATAATTGGCTGTCAATCCCTGCGCAATAATTCTATTTGCCTCGCGAATTCCTTCTGCCTCGATGATTTTGCGTTCCTTTTCGAGTTTCTCCTTTTCGAGGACGAAGTTCATTCTCTGCGCTTCCTGGTCTGCGGCGAGTTTTGCATTTATTGCCTTTTCTATTTCCGATGGAAGTTTCACATTTCGCAAAAGCACTCTGTCGATTTCGACGCCTTTGCCCTCTGCAAGTTTCGTTGCGTGTTCCATCATCCTATCGACGAACTCATCTCGCTTTGTTGAATATATGTCTTCTGCGGTATATTTTACTGCTATGTCGCGGATGGCGGTTCTCAGCAGCGGGCGAATGACTTTATACACATAATCCTCGCCTATTGTCTTATACACATCTGGTGCTTTTTCGGGGATGAGTCGATACCAGGCGGTCAGGTCGAGTTTCACCTTCAATCCTTCCGATGTCAGCACATCAATAGCGTCGTCGCCAGATATTTCGCCTTCCTGCGGCGCGACGGACATCGTGTATGCCTGAAGCCTGATGTCCATTTTCTTCACGCTTATCAATGGATTTACGATGTGAAGTCCATTTCGCAGAATTGTGGGATATACCTTGCCAAAGAGAACTTTTACGCCGACATAGCCAGGCGGAATTATGACGATTGGATTGAGAAATACCAGCACAAAGATAACAGCAACAACGATAGCCACAAGACAGCCAGATGACTTAACGCTCATATTTTTCCTCCTTCTAAATTTTTATCTTCACACAAACAATATCCGTATGCCGTGTCAGGATATTTATTTAAAAAATTTTGCGGCTTCGATATAATTTTTTGCCCCAAAAAAAGCATTTCCCGCAACAATTAAGTTCGCTCCCGCATCCTTCACCAATCGAGATGTTTCTTTATTTATACCCCCATCGACGGCAATTATTCGATTTATTTTCAACTTTTGCGAAATTTTTGCAATTTTTTCAATTTTCGGCAAAACTTCTGGAATAAATTTCTGTCCCGAAAATCCAGGATTGACGCTCATTATTAGAAATACATCGAATATTTCCATCATTTTTATTAGTATTTTATCATCGGGCATTTCAGTCGGCGGATTTATTGCAATTCCTGCCGCCGCTGGAATAATTTTTTGAGCAAAGATTTTCCATTTTTCCTCATTATCGATAACTTCAATATGCGCGATGACAATATTCACGCCAATTTTGGCAAATATTTTTCCATATTTAATCGGGTCTTCAATCATAAGGTGCGCATCCATCGGCAGATTTGTCTTATCGATGATTGACTTCACGACGGGCGGACCAAATGATATATTCGGAACGAAATGTCCGTCCATAATATCGAGATGAATCATATCTGCGCCTGCTTTTTCGGCAGAAATTATTTCCTCTTCGAGGCGAGAAAAATCCGCCGACAGAATAGAAGGCGCAAGAATGCACCCACCAGCCTTTTTTAGCAGATTATATATATCGAAATTCTTTTCCATATACTATTTATTGAAATTTAATCAACCATTTTAAATAAATTAAAAAATATTTAAAAATTTTCGCCGCACTTTTTAAAAATTTCTTTCAGTTCGTTCCGTAATAATGGAGATAATTTCTTATTAGAAATTTCCTTTACCGAAGGAAGCACGACAATCATCCATCGCTTCCCCTTTGAAAATTTTTCATATCGCTTTCTGCACCATTCCTTTATTATCCTGCGGATTCTATTCCTCCTGACTGCATTTCCGCACCGCTTTGATATCGATATTAGAAATTTTATTTCATCTTCCTCCGCCGAAATATTTTTTAAACTAAAAAATTTCCCACTGGCGCAAAAAGGCTGCCTTATAAGAGATATTATCTCATCTCTTCCTTTTATAGTGGGAAGTTTCATAAATCATTTATTTAGATATTATGACGGCTTTTTTAATAAAGAATTATTTCCATAACTGCGGAACAAAATCACTACGCAGCCATCTGTTATATTTAAAAAATTCGCTTCTCTGCCCGCAATTGCCGAACAAAATCATTATTAAACAAAATTATCACTATTAAAAAAATATTTTAATTAAAACGGAAGGT
>JAGHAI010000205.1 GCA_021161555.1 bacterium | reverse complement strand
GTATATTACATCATCCATAAAATTCATTCATCATTTTTGCAATGCAAAATTATGCGAATTTGTAAAAAATTCTTGAAATTCATTTAAAAATTGGTAATATTTTCAGCGGCAGAGAAGGAAACAGCGCAGGATACGGTGGCTGTTTGGATGTGTGGGTGGTGGAAGTAGTGCAGAAATAAAGCTCACGGCTTATAACTTTTTACAATGACAATGGGCAAACGACTAACCAGCTGCTATAAATAGAGCAAACACGAAGCAAAGGAATTCACGATGGAGAAATCTGAAAAATTGATTTGGAAAATCCTCAGCGGCTCATCCGACAATAATATCCGATTTTCAGATTTATGCAGTTTGCTTCGTAAACTGGGATTCATTGAGCGTGTTCGCGGTAGTCATCATATATTTCGTAAATGTGGAGTCGAAGAAAAAATAAACATACAAAAGGATGACGATAAAGCAAAACCATACCAGGTCCGTCAGGTTAGAAATGTCATAACGAAATATCATCTTGGAGGCGATATATAATGGAGAAGTATGAAATTATCATTTACTGGAGCGATGAAGACCAGGCTTTCGTTGCAGATGTACCAGAACTGCCTGGATGCATGGCGCACGGGAACACGAGAGAAGAAGCGCTGATAAACATAAATGAAGCCATTAAACTATGGCTTGATATAGCCAGAGAGTTCGGCGACCCCATACCAGAACCGCTCGGGCGTCGTTTGATATTTGCTTAAGTAAACACTATCTTTTCACGCCACTGGTCAGCGGCAGAGAAAAGAACAGCGCAAGGGGGAAGGTATTCGGGAGTCTAAATGGTTGAATTGGTTTAATCTCGCCAGAAAAATTCATGAGGACGATGCTTCGGCTTTTTCTTGCGAAAAGCATTTGATGAAATAGACTTGGGAAGAGAAAATGAAAAACAATATGAACCGTAGCTTTAACAGTTTCAACGGATTAACCCCCTAAATTCGTTACGTTTGCGCTTCACGAATTCTGTCTCCCTTATTAAGAGGGACAAAATTTACGCAGTGAAACGGAGCAAATTTAGGGATTTTTTTTCATTAGAAAGAAAACCCCGGAAGCCGAAGGCTCACGAAAACCTGAGCGGACAGGATGGGAGCGACACTGTGGCAGTCCGAAGGCTGGATGGTGAAGCGGAACGCTTCTGGGGGAAACCTCTTTTGAGAAAGAGGCTTTCCCCCAAACCCCCTTCCAGAAAACTTTTATCACTGCGAAAAATGCCGATTTCGCAATCGACATTTTTCGCAGAGGCAAAAACCTTTTTGGATAGGGTACGACGGAAACCTTTCAGTAATTTGATTGAGGGGTTATCCGAACATTCATTTCGCAACCCACGACTTTAGTCGTGGGATATTCTCGTCAATTAGCAATGCAAAATTATCAATTAGCAATGAAAAATTTCTCTGCGGCGATGTTTGTCAAGTCGGTCAGACAGGCACAATTTGAGCGACAACAAGGAGCGGAAGCTGTGGCAGACCGAAGGCTGAATGGTCAAGCGGAACGCTTGCGACAACAAGGAGCGATACCCAACGCACCGCGAAGCGTGTTAAAAAACTTCGCTTGCGCTTCGTTTCCCGTTCCCTTTATTATTATGTTGACTCATCTCTGAACAAAAGTGAAAAAATTTGTTGAATAAAACGGAGCGACGATGACGAAATCGCAGAAAATAGGTCTGGTGGTTCTCTTTGTGCTGGCGGTTCTGGGTGCATTTTACGGGGTAAATAATTATAGAAAGGCGATGCCCGAAGTCGAGGTGCCGATTGAATTCAGCAAAAAATTGGCGTCTTCGATGATGGATTCAATCCTCGCAGGATATGGCGTGGCTGTCGATAGTTTCCGCAGGGTCACGGTGATGTATGAATCGGGCAAATTTTATATCGACAAGGAATTTGGCGGAGATACAATTCCTGAAATTCATCTTGAGGAAAAAATCCCCGTCTGGATGTGGCGCAGGCGATATTTCATACCGCTTCAGAAGGAAGAATACAAAATTGGCATTCGTCCCGACGATGGGAAACTCGTATATTTTGAACATTCAATTCCCGAATCGCTCTCGGGGGCGGATATCCCCATCGACAGCGGGAGAGCCATAGCCGAAGGATTTCTCTCGCAGCAGGGATACAATCTCGGCAATTGGGAACTTAAGGAAAGCAAGACGGAAAAGCGGCCGAACAGGCGCGATCACTGGTTCACCTATGAATTGAAAGGCTGGTCTCTGGGCGATGCCAAACACTGGGTTTCGGTTTCCGTCTGGGGCGATGAAGTCGGCGAATTTTCGGATTTTTTGCACATCACAGAAGGATGGCAGCGCAATTTTTCAAAGGAGCGCAGCGCGAACATAACATTTCAGCAGGTTGACCAGTTGCTCGCCTTTTTCTTCATCATTTTGATGCTCGGATATTTGATTTTTGCGTTTCGCAGAAAGATGCTCGCGTGGAAGTTCGGCGCAATTTTTGGCATAATAGTTTTCATATCCGCTTTTTCTATGTCGTTGAATGGAATTCCCCTTTCGCTCTTCTGGTATGACACTGCGGACAATTTTATGGGATTTATTTTCAGGCAGATACTGGACGCATTTGTCAGCGGCGGTATTGAAGGATTGCTTGTTTTGATTGCCGCCGTTGCCGGGGAAAGAATATATCGGGAATTTTTGCCGAAATTTTCGTATCTGCCACAATTGTTTTCGCCGTCGGGGTGGAGAAGTCCGCAGTTCAGGAATGCAGTCATTGCTGGTTATCTTTTCGCCGCTTTTCATCTCGGATTTGTGGTGTTCTTCTATGTTGTCGGCAATAAAATTGGCTTCTGGTCGCCAACGGAGAGCAACTACACCGATATTATGAGCGCATTTCTTCCGTGGCTTTTCCCTATTTCGATTGCGCTGATGGCGGCGATATCCGAAGATTTTATGTTCCGCCTGTTTGGTGTTTCGTATCTGTCGCGCCTGTTTAAGAGCAACATTATCGGCGTGATAATACCTGCTTTTATCTGGGGATTTTTGCACAGCACTTATCCGCAGGAGCCCGCTTATGTTCGCGGCATCGAAGTCGGTCTGATTGGTGTTGCCGCAGGATTTTTGATGTTGAAGTATGGAATTGTCGCCAATTTGACCTGGCATTTTGTCATCGATGCCGGATTTATTGGTATGCTTGTCATTCGTCAGGGCGACTTTTTTAATACTGCCCTTGTGATACTGGGATTGCTCACACCTGCGATATTGATTGTCCTGGGTTATGTCTTCGGCAGGGAACGAGAGATTGCGAAGAATGAGGAGAAAATTCCTCCGCCATACGAAGCACCGAAAAAGGAAGCTGCTGTTCAGGAAACGATTATTTATGAACCTGTTTCTGTGCGCAGAAAAATAATCTTCGGTTTGCTTGCCGTCGCTGGACTTATTATTTCAATTCTTGCGCCGAATTATCCACACGCTAAAGTGAAAACAGGCCGTGTCGAAGCGATGGAAAAGGCGAAAGAATTTGCATCTCACTTCGGCGTTCCGGTGGACAGTTTCAGAGCGGTGACCACATTCCGCATTTCGGCGGGAAATGACGAAAAGAGATATGTATATCAGCAGCGCGGCTGGGATGGTATTGAAGAAATCTGGGGGAACAATAAATGGGAACCGTTATACAGCTGGGATACGAGATTATATATTCCCGAAAAGAGAAATGAATACGATATTGCCGTAGATGAGAGCGGCACTGCTTTCTACATTTCACATTTTCTTGAAGAGTCCGACAGCGGAGAAACTATTTCGCAGGATTCGGCTTTTGTTCTCGCCAAAAACTTTTTGAAAGAACTGGGATTTGAATATGTCGTCGGTTCTGGCATTGGTGAAGCTGGCACGGTGGAAGTTTCTGATACATCGGACACAGCTTTTTCGTTGGCAGGAGAGATGGCGAAAAATTCTGTATCGGGCTGGGAACTGATTGAGAGGAACACGACAGTTCGTCCGAATCGCACCGACCATAATTTCATCTGGCAGTCGCGCGATTCCATCGGGCAGGCGCATAAACGACTGGGCGTAAAGGTCCTCGGCGATGAACCATCGATAGATAGGTGGTTCATAAAGAAACCTGAAGAATGGGAAAGGGAGGAGCGAAAGACGACCCCCGCGAATGTAATTTTGCCGGCGCTTTCGTTTTTCTTAATCGCCGCTTTTGTCATAATGATGTTGCTGAAGTTCGGTTCAAATGTGATAAAAGGCAGAGTAAAACTGCGTCTGCTTGGGATGGTGGCGGTTATATCCTTTTTTGCATTTTCGCTAAAAATACTCAATGAACTTCCGTCTTTTATGGATTCTTATTTCACATTTGTGCCTCTCAAAAACTGGTATATTGTGGAAGGCATTACCAGAACTATTACTGTGCTGTTCTATTCGATAGCCGCTGCTGTGGGTGTCGGTGCAGTTATGGGAACTGAACCGGGAAGAAAGATGAGGGAGAAAATCCCCGTGCGGGAAAACATATTGCTTTCGATTATCGCAGTATTTTACACCGCAGGGATATTGTCACTACTGCGCTGGTTCGAAATTGCGTTCAACTTGCCCGTCAGAAATCCCACGATAATTTTGCCTGCATTTTTGTCATCTTACTTTCCCGTTCTTTCGCTGCCCGCTCAAATTATCAAGAAATTATGCATAACATTCCCGCTGGTGATTATCGCATATCTCTGGTTCAGGCGAAAGTTCACATCCGATTGGAAAATGTTTGTTGCTGGTGCTGTGGCGATGGTAGTTTTATCCTTTGATTCCAATAGATTATTTTCAGAATTCGTCTGGAGCGCTGTGAAGTATCTTGTGATTTTCGCAGGCGGCTGGGCGATTGTAAAGTATTTATTGAAGGACGACATACCGATATACATATCTGCGATATTGCTTGCTGTTCCACTTTACTATGCGGCGCAGTGGCTTATGTGCGCGGGAAATTCTTTCTTCACATTAAATGCTGTGGTATCTGCTGCATTTGGGGTTTTGCTGTGGCTGGCTGCTGTGCTTCATTTCAAATCCACATAAGTTTTGTCTGGAATGGCAAAAAATTAAAATGAAAACCAGAATGAAACTGAAAGGGCGAAATTTAAGTTTCATCCCGCTTTTATGGTAATGGGGAAAAACTGCTTCTGCATTAAACTGCGCCAGATGACACAAAAGCCGCAAAAGGATTATATTATTCCCATGCGAAGTTTAGATATTTTCTGGCAAAGGATTATCTTCTTCCCGCTCCGCCGATTTTCTTGGGGAACCACTTTTCCCACTGAACGACAATCGGGCTGACAATGTATATCGACGAATAAGTTCCCACAAGAATCCCGATGAAAAGCGCAAGGGCGAAGTTGTGTATCACTTTTCCACCGAACAACAGCAAACACAACACCACAATCAGCGTCGTGAAAGATGTTATAATGGTTCTTGCGAAGACCTGATTGAGGCTTTTGTTGACCAGCTCAAAAAATCCCAGTCTTCGCAGTTTGGTCATATTTTCGCGGATTCTGTCGGAAACGACGATTGAGTCGTTTATTGAATACCCGACGATTGTTAAGAGCGCTGCCACAATTGGAAGCGTGAATTCCCTGTTTAGAATCGAAAAAATTCCAATTGTAATAAAGGCGTCGTGGAACAGAGCAATGACAGATGCGACGCCGAAACGAAACTGAAATCGTATCGTTATGTAAATCAACATCGCTATGAGTGCAAGCAGAATTGCCCAGGTTGCTTTGCTGCGCAGTTCCTCCCCTACTTTCGGTCCAACTTTCTCGTTGGAAAGTATCTCTAATCTGTATCCATCCTCTTCTGTGAAGTTGTTGCGAAGAGTTTCCATAAAGACTTCGGAAAAATCCGAATACTTTTCGTCCAGTTCCATCGGTATGCGGAACATCACCCAGGGTCTGTCGGTGATGGATTGAACTTCGATTTTATCAAAGTTTTTCTGCGACAGGACATCCCTTATTTTTCCGATGTCCGGTTTTTGCGTTCCAAAGGAAACTTCGAGAACTCTTCCACCGGTGAAATCTATGCCATATCGAGGACCACCGTGAACCACAAGTGAAACAATTCCTGCGAGAATTAAAATCCCCGAAAGCGCAAACGCAATCTTTCTCAGTCCAAGAAAATTCCAGTTTGTATCTTTTAAAAACTGCATCTTGCCCCCTTTTATGTTATTCCGCTGATATTTTTCACAGTTTTCCTGCTGCTCATCAGTTTAACGATTTTCTTAAACTATATTGCCAGTGCTTCCTTTCGGAACGCGGCGATATACCAATCGAAAATCATTCTCGTGACGACGATTGCGGTGTACATAGAAATTACAATACCCAGCCCAAGAGTTACGGCAAAGCCTCTAATCGGTCCTGTTCCGAAGTAATAGAGAATGATTGCCGCAACCAGCGTCGTTATATTGGCATCGACAATCGTGATGATTGCCCTTGAATATCCCGCTTCGATTGCCATTCTTATTGTTCTTCCTGCGCGTATTTCCTCGCGGATTCGCTCGTATATAAGAACATTTGCGTCGACCGCCATACCGATTGTAAGGATGATACCAGCAATGCCTGGCAGGGTTAGAGTTGCGTGTAAAAGCGCCATAGCAGCCATAAGAATTATCAAATTCAATATGAGCGCGATATTTGCGACAATTCCTGCAAACCGATAGTAAATTAGCATAAACAGGATTACTATTATCAATCCTATGATGGCTGCTCTAACTCCGTTCCGAATTGAATCTTCTCCCAGAGTTGGTCCAACTGTTCTTTCCTCAACGATTTTTAATGGAACGGGCAGCGAACCTGCGCGCAGAACAATCGTGATTACCTTTGCTTCTGAAATGTCGTTTATTCCTGTAATCTCCGCCCTGCCGTTGCGGATTTTCGTCTGAATTACGGGCGCAGTATATACTTTCTGATTGAGAACTATAGCCAATCTTCTCTTTATATTCGCACCGGTGACTTTTGAAAAAATTCGCCCGCCAGCGCCGTCAAATTCGAGGTCGATTACAGGTTTCCCTGCCGTCTTGGGGTCGTATCCACTGCCGAGATGCCATCGCGCTTTTGTGAGATGGTCGCCAGTTAATTCCACATTGTCCCTCAGCATATAGAGTTCCTTAACGCGAATTCCCTGATAACTTCTATAGTGCGCATCCCAGAGAAAAACAGAACCGCGATATAATTCCTTCACCTGAGGAAGTTCAAGCAGATTTGCCACCAGGTCAACATTCGATGCGGAAACGAAGATTGAATTTTCTTCAACATCGACAAGGGATGTGAACGGACTTGATGATATTTCGGGCACTTCCGGCGCAGCAGTGGATTCCTTTGCAAAAATGCTCGCCCCCGTGAGTGTGCTTTCGGGCTTTGCTTCCGACGAGTCCTTCTTCGCCATCAGTTGTCCCATAGTCATTGTCGGCGTGGTATCCTGTGCCATCTCCTTTGCGGTGGATGTATCCACAGCAGTCGATTCTGATTGTGTTCCTGCGGATGTTTCCGCTGCTGTGCTGCCCTTTTTAGCAATCGATGTGGACTCTTCTGCCGTCAAAATGTTCCGCTTCGCCAGTTCCATAAGTTCAGGATGAGATGTGAGCAGTTTGTCCATCCCATCTATAAATCGCTGGACATCGCGCTTGTCCCTCATCAGCCTGAATTCGAGCACAGCTGTTTCCTGAACGAGCTGTTTTGCGTGTTCAATGTTCTGTATTCCAGGCAGTTCCACTATAATTCTTCTGCTTCCGACTTTTTGTATCGTAGGCTCGGCAACGCCAAACTGGTCAACACGGCTGCGGATTACTTCCAGAGCTATGTCTATTGGAATTGTGTCGAGGTCAACAGGAAGGTTGGTCGTGTCCACTTCGAGAACGAGATGTGTTCCACCCTGAAGGTCAAGACCGAGCTTTATACCCTTCATCTGAAGCTCGTCCACAAGCCCAGGATTTTCTTCCCTTTGTTCATCGCTGATAAAAGCCAGCCGTATCGTAGGAATCAGGAAATACAGCGAGAGAACAACAACAATTGCCGTCAAAACTGCTTTCCACAGAACTCCTCTCATAAATAATCCTCCTCGAATTTTCGTGAAGTATAAGTTCAAAGTGTAATTTCTTTCCGCAGCGTTGTCAAATGAAAAATTAAAAATTTATCCCTACATTTCCGCCAATTTGTATATTCCCGCTCCCAGTTCTGTTAATTTATAGCTGAACTTCACTTCGGATACTTTTTCTTCCATTTTCTCGGGTTCGAGTTGCGCTATATAAATTGCATCGGGTATGCCATCGGCTATGTCGCCTGCGAGCATCGCTCTCTTTGTAAGGTTTTCTGCTGCTATGTCCCCTGCCAATCCGTGTATGTATGTGCCAATTCGAGCTGCGTCGATTGGCGAAAGCCCCTGTGCCATAAATCCTGCAATTAAGCCAGTGAGAACATCTCCGCTGCCAGCGGTTGCCATACCGTCGTTGCCTGTGGGGTTGAGCCAGACAGGGTTATTTTCCCCGGCAATTATCGTCGGATTTCCCTTTATCACGAGCGTGGTGAAAAGTTGCTTTGCCCATTCAGCCGCATTTTCAAAGCGGTTTTCTGCAACTTCTTCCGTTTTCATCCCGAGCAGGCGTGCTAATTCCCCGTGGTGTGGTGTCATAATCGACGGAGCGGTGATTTGTGGTATCGTATCGTCGAGATGTCCTGCAAGAGCATTCAGTGCATCTGCATCTATCACAACGGGGGTCTGAATTTTCGTCAAAAATCTGCGCACCATTTCAGCGGTTTCGTTGTGCCGTCCAATTCCAGGACCTATTGCGATTGCGTTCACAATTTTTGCGTATTTGTGCAGTTCGCCAAGTGCCCTTAAAGTATGGCATCTTCTCTTTCGAACTTCCGGCATAGTTAAAACGACGACCTCTCTTGCAGCACCATCCACGATATCGACAAGCGAACGAGGAACTGCTGCATAACACAGTCCAGCGCCCGAGCGAAGGAATGAAATTCCAGCAAGAGCAGCTGCACCGGTCATTCCTGCGGAAGCGGCGATAATAAGCCCTCTGCCAAATGTCCCCTTGTGTCCATCGGGCGGGCGTTCGGGAAACAGCAAAGAAATATCGGGCAGAGTGGCAACTTCTGCGGTGATGGGAACTTCCGCTTCCGCACGGCTGTCGATGCCGATGTCAACGACGAAGAGTTCACCTGTCTTACTTCTGCCGGGCTGGAGAATTTGCCCAATCTTGGGAAAGGCAAAGGTCACAGTTGCATCCGCGGAAACGGAAACACCTTTCACAGAGCCATTATTTCCATCTACTCCCGATGGAATGTCCACAGACACGATGGGAATGCCGTTTAGACGATGTCTTTCAACTTCCTGTATCGCATCGGCGATGTCTCCTCGCGGCGCACCAGAAATTCCCGTCCCGAGAATAGCATCGATGTATATATCTCCATCGGGCAGGCGTCCATCGAATTTTTTGCACTCAATCCCGACATCTGCAAGGCGGTTGAAATTCAGGAGAGCATCTCCTTTAAGTGCTTCAGGTTCGCCCACAAGAATGACGCCGACATCATAATTGAAAAATTTTTTCAAGTATCGTGCACATACGAAGCCATCTCCACCGTTATTTCCTCTCCCCGAAATGACGACAGCGCTTTTGCCATCTATATCTTTCAAAATATTGTGTGCAACAAGGGCGACCCAGCGTCCCGCGTGTTCCATAAGAATCTCGCCAGCGATGCCATATTTTTCAATAGTAAGGCTGTCGAGACGGTGCATTTCTTCATTTGTGCAAATACGCATCGTCGAACCTCTTTTCCCTAAAAATATTTTTTTCTTATTCGTTCGAGAAAATATGATTTAATTTTCAGGATTAGCAAGGTTTTTATCTGTAAAACGCTGCAAAGTTAAAGATTTTACTTGCGATTGAGTTGTTTTATCATATAATTGCAAGATGTTGAAAAAAACCAAATTATGATTGTAAAATAGAAAATGTAAATATTGACTAACAAGGAGGGGGATTATGAGAGTCGGTATTTTTTTATTTGTTATCGCCCTTTTCGTCTTTGCGCTTGCCGTTCCGCAGCAGATAAACTATCAGGGAAAAGTGACTAATTCTTCTGGTGTCGGTTTGAACGGTTCATATACGATGGTATTTCGTCTATATACCGTTCCAATTGGCGGAACTGCGCTGTGGAGTGAGACCAATCCGTCGGTATCCGTTGAAAAGGGGCTTTTTGATGTTGTTCTTGG
>JAGHAI010000144.1 GCA_021161555.1 bacterium | reverse complement strand
CACCATATACATACAAAAATTTCCTGTTCATCGTTCACCTCTTTATCTGAAATTTTTCAATTTCATATACATTAAAACTCCATTCCAATGCTGAATCTGTGCACAGCGGGAAGATACTTCATATATGTGAATGAGTAATCTGCTTTTGCAAAAAGCCCGCCAAGAGGCATTTTCACTCCTCCGCCGAGTGTAAATCTATCGCTGTCGTATTGTATTTTGTATCCTCCGCGCAGGAAGGCAAATTCTCTATATGCGTATTCAAAGCCCAGTTGAAATTTTTCGAGATTATCGTTGGGGTGTGCGCCTTCCAAATCAACGGTAAGCCTGTTCGTATCGTTATTTATTATCTCCCCTGCGGCACCGAAGTGAAACGACATAGGAAGAGGATAACTCTGCTGAATGTATTTCAGGTCAGGACCAAAATTGGAAAGTATCATCCCAAGGCGGACATTTTTGAAAGCCGTTCTGTAATATGTTCCTATATCCATCCCCCAGGTTGTCGCGGTGATGTCTGCAAGAAATTCGCTTATGTATTTCACATTTATTCCCACAGAGAACCTATCTGTCAGCATTCTGGAATATGTAATTCCAGCGGATAATCCGCCTGCGCCGAATGTTCGTCCCGTTCCTTCGGGGTGATATGGTGTCGTTTCGTCCATTTCGCCTGCGTTGAGCACAGAAGCGGAAATAGCCATCACGCCGCCTGCGGCAGGCATTGAAAATGCCGCCCAATCGTTGGAAATGCCGGCATAGAGCAATGTGTGAGAGAACGCAAACTGCTTCAAGCCCTGCCAGGCAAGCCCTGCGGGATTGTAATATATCGCCGAAATATCGTCCGCAACTCCAATAAATGCGCTGGACATACCTTCCGCCCGTGGCGACGGCGAAATCTCGAGAAACTGACCCGCAGCCGTTCCAACTTTCGCCTGACCAAATAGCAGGGCTGGAATGAAAATCATAATAATAAGTAGCCACCTCAGAAATATCTTCATCTTTGCCTCCATATATTGATTATCAGGTTTTTGCGTTCATAATTTATTTAATTATCACGAATTTTCCTGTCTGAATTTCACCAGTTTCGAGGTCTTCGACGCTGAAAATGTAAATTCCGCTTGCAATGGACTGGTCGTTTCTTGATATGAGGTTCCAGTCTTCTGCGCCCACCATTTCGCCTTCTCCGCTGTCGTCGTGGTCAAGTTCCTTGACCAGGTCGCCATCCAGAGTGTAAATTCTGACCTTGCACTTCGCAGGAAGATTGAAGAAGCGCAGTTTCCTGGAATATTCCGTCCATTCGCTGGTGAGCGATTTTTCCCAGAAATCGGAATAGTCGTGGTCAACACGATAGGGATTTGGAAAAACTCGAACTTTGTTATCTTCCGCCGCTTTTCCGGATGGCACAACCCACTTCGCATACTTCGTCTTCGATGATTCCAGCGAACTTAAATTCTTGGACGGTTGCCCAAAATCGAAAGAAGAAACCACGACATAAAAATCATTCCCCGGAAGAAGATTTTCAATTGTATAATAGTAATATTCCTTTGGCTCATTGTCTCCTTCAAACTGTTTTGTCACCGTAGGTGGCATACCGAGATTTTCTGCGATAGGTTCGGGATTGTATAGTGCCGTGCCGAGTGTATCGCCACCAGGGGAGATAACTACAACAGAATAGGAAGTATCTTCAGCGTATGCTGTATCATCATACATTCCGAGATAGTGGAACACGGAATCTCCGCCTGTGTCGAGGGAATCGAATATTCTCACAACTGATTTATACCTTAAATAATCAACTTTGTCGAATTGGACGAGGGGGGTGTAATACTGGTCGAGATTTGCCTCGCCCACATATATTCGGTATCCTTCAAAGTCGTGAATTCCCGTAATCTGGTCAACTGTGTTTTCGATGTCATCGCCTCGCCAGTATATTGTGACTTTATATTCGCCGAGTTCTATGTGCACATCGGGAGCGGGCGGCGGTGTAGGTCCTCTGTAATCTGGCACACCATCTCCTTCATCGGACGGAGGAGGGGGAATTGTATCATCAGGGTCGGTATCGACGCCGGGATTGTCAAACACAAGAGCCACCCAATATGCCGCATAGGCGAGGTCGTCGAAGTTAAATTTGTCAGGTGTCCACGCACTTTCTGTGTTCTGTGGGTCCTGATGGAAATTCTCCCCCACGAGAAATGCTATTGTTATGTGTGTTGATTCAGCTGGCGCAAGAGTGAGAGGACCGAAGGACAATAAAAACCTGGTGTCATAACCATTTGCAAGGTTATCAAGCCAGCTCTGGTCGCTTGGTGGAGGGAATCCCTGCCAGTCGGAAGCGGTGGCAGAATCGGGAAGCGAAGTCTGGTCATAGTCAAATTCCCCATTCGACATAACCAGATATTTGTTTCTGTCGCCCATTGGAGTTCCATCTTCGGTGCAGTCCGTTCCGGTTCGCCCTGGACCCCAGTCATAAGTTTCATCTATATTGGAAATCCACCAGTTGTATGAAAATTGGGTGCTGTCGGGGTCTATTTTAGTTCCCCAGGGACCGCGGAGAACTCGGCAAGCCATAGCACCTGTGGGGCTCCTATCTGTGAAAACGCCATCTTCGGGGTCTCCATCGTTGTCCGCTATCCAGGCAAGCATTATCGGTATTGTATCGGGCGGGAATGTCGTTTCGTCAATGTAATTTTTAATAAATCCCGTTATGTCGTCCTGTGCATAATCGCTTGTTTCAACATGACCGCAGTCTCCATCTATGTAAATTCCGACGAACAAATCTTCAATTGTCCTGCCGTCTTCACGAACATTGGATAGAGTATAATCGATAATCACAAAGTTCTTCGCATAGTCGTAGCTCCAGGCGTAGCTTTCCTGATGGACGGAAATTCCAATGGGTCTATGTGATGGGTCAACGAAGGCAGGGTTTTGAACGGTGTCGGTGAAATTTCCCACATAATCCTCTTCTGAGATAGCATCGGGGTATTTTTCGGGGTCGAGGATAGAGCGGTAGCTCAATGTGTCGTCGTAATTATAGCTTGGAAGCAGCTCATTTATGCCGGTTTCCCATCCATCTTCGCCGATGGACACGAGTGTATCACCCGAAATGACGGCACCAATCCACAGAGCGCCCTGAAATAGATATTCAATTCCTGAACAGCCGGGATATTCTGCGGACGGACGGCAGTTCCCCGAAGACCTGCCACAAATTTCTTCATCCGCAATTATGCAGTATCTCGGGTCATCTTCTCCCCGCTGGGAGCCGAAAAAACCCCAGTTTGAAACCGTGAAGAACAGCTTTCCCGCCTGATGTGTTTTCTCATCCGTGGCAGGCTGGTTTACTGTGGTCCTCAAAAGACCCGTTGAACCACTTTTCCCGCTGTCTGTTGCAAATACTAAACCTGCAAATAATAAAATTAGCAGAATAGAAGAAACCCATTTCATAGAAGAACTCCTTATGTTATTTTTTCCCCGATGAGTTGATTTTACTAAATTATGCCATAGCGATTGAATTCCTCTTACCATCCCATATCAATGCCAACTCTGATTTCAGTGGGCGCACTCCAGTGTGTTGGGTTCTTTTCGTAATCTCCGCCCATAAATTCATAGGTGCCATCGTCGTGATACAAAACCCAGCTTTTATCCGGTTCCCCAGTGTCATCATATACATACGATACATTCCGACGGTTTGTCAGATTGTTGACCATAACATAGAAGGACCAGTCTGTAGTTCCTATTTTAAAGTTCTTATTGAACTTCATATCGATGTTGAACTGGTTTGGCATTCTGAGTGCATTTGTCCTTTCCCAGGCTTTTTCGCCGGGCTTTGTAACATATTTGGGATTGTTTTTTGACGGTGTATATGGAAATCCGCTGCCCCAGTTGGCAACGAGGTTAATTCCCCAATTGCTGGGCAAAGTAAGTCCAAACAAATTCGGATGTTCGTCCTTTTTAACGCGAAAATCGAGAACGGCATTTAAAAGATGTCTCTGGTCCCAATCGAGGGGCAGGTCGCGCAGAGGAATTGCCGTCTGGTCAAACTGAGCGTCGTATCCGCTCCTGTCGGAAGAACTCTTTCCATAAGCAAAAGCGAAGGAATAGTTTGCACTTAACGACCAATAATTTGAAAGCGCTTTTTCCAGCCTGAACTCAATCCCTCTCGAGCGGGCATAGTCTGAATTTACATATACATCCTGTTCCAGAGGACCGATGCGGGCGTGGGATGTATTCAGGAGGTCATAGATGTCCTTGTAATACCCCGAGAACTGTGCCGTCCAGTTTTCTGCAAAGGCATAAGCCACACCAAGTTCGTAGGCAACTGTTTTCTCGAAAGATAAGTTGGGATTCCCCAGAAGTCTCCCCGCGCTTGAGCCCTGTGTGGGAGTTTGATAGAAATCATCAAAACCAGGGAGCTGATAAAAATGCCCATAGCTGAAGAACAATTTACTTCTGTCGGTGATGGGATAGCTCATCCCCAATCTCGGAGATATTTTATATTTTGTCTTCGATACAGTATTTTCAGACCACCAGGGCTGCAGAACATCCTTATAATCTTCTGCAACGCTGTCTTCGAGAACTTCTGGCGCCTGGAGAAACAGGTCAAAGCGAACTCCGACATTTGCAATAAGTCCGCCATATTCCATCTTATCCTGAATGTATGAGGAAAATGTGGAAGGGGTTCGAGTGTAGAAAGAGCGGAATACACCGTGTTCAGGCCAGGGCATTCCGTCGGGAACGCCATCGTATCTGTATTCGGGATATTGAATTTCGTTCATATCCATCTTCACCCACTGAAATTCAACACCAGTTTTGATGAGATTGTTCTTATTTACCTGGCTGGTCAGGTCGCCTTTTACCATAACTATGTTTGTCGTTCGTTTGTGCCACACTGCCCATCTGTCAAAACCGCGATATTGAAATGCAGAAAATTCGTCCCATTTGCCATTGCCGTTTCTATCGAGATAAGGTTCACCTGGCACTCTGGCATTTGGCATATCAGACCAGTCGTCCCAGATGCCATTCGGCGGGTCCCAATATCCGTTGCCGTTCAGGTCGATAAATGGTTCACCAAGTTCTCCAACATCATATTTGCCGTTGTTGTTCGCATCTATGTAATTGCACCAGCCGTCCCGCATAGTGTATTGTCCATCACCGTTGATGTCGTCGTATTCGCCCCAATCGACGATGCCATCACCATTCAAATCTTCCCAGGTTTTTTCTTCCTGTAAAACCATATTGTTGGCGTAATAATAGCTGCCGTAAATATATTCCCCATAATCCTTGACGCCGTTGCCATTTATGTCAACCCACAGCGTTTCTTCAACAAAATCAACAATCTCACCGTTGAAGGTTTCTGTTCCATTCATAAGGTTGTCATAGCTCAGCCCATACGGATAGGCATCGAGGAATGGCTCTCCATCGAGGAATGGCTCCGCGAGATTGAGGGAATAGTATCCATATAGCGGCGAACCGTAGTTCGTCATTCTCGGCTCAAAAATGCCGTTGCCGTTCCAATCGACCCAGGGTTCTTCCCCAAGTTGTGGCGGAAGTGTATCGGCATAAACTGTATCTACTTCTATAATGTTCTGTCGTGTTATAGGGTCGTCCCAGATGGTATCTATTCTTTCAATTACGGGTTCCCAGTATTCTCCATAATCCCACATTCCGTTTCCGTTGGCATCCCACCATTGAACTCGAACCTGTGCCTGGCCATCGCCGTTTATATCTACCCAATCATCCAGAGTGGTGTACATTGACGAATCCACGGCAAAATCTCCTGGGTCCATATCGCCAGGTGTGAGGGTTCGTTTGGTGTACATATAACCAATTTTGGCTTCGTAAAATGTTTTTGGAGTAAGGTTGTGCGTTATGCCGAGATTGATTTGGTGAGCATATTGATAACTCTTATATGAAAAATTCGGACAGTAATAGTAATACCAATCGAAAGAGCGCCATTTAGACCAGTTTCCTGTATATGAAAGCACATATCTAAACGAAGGACTCAGCTTTTGTGCCAGCTTAAATGTCGATTGATATTGATTTACTCTTCTTTCGGGGAAAAAGCCGAACCATCCATAATCAATCTTATATGGACCATAAATTTCATCCGATGTGGCTATTGGTGCGTCGCCTTCCTCGTAATCGAGGTCAAAATATCTGTTGTATGGCAATCGGGTGTCTGTGTTTTCGCCCGCAATGGAGAAGAAGTAAGAAATTCTCTTATCTCTCGGCAACTTCAATCCCAGGACGGGAAGTAGATATGTTGAAATCGGTTCAGGACCGGATAACGAAAATTCCAGCCTGTCGGAATTGGTGGAAAATTTGTTCAGCGCATCGATTCGGAAATTCGTCGTTGAATATCCTATGTTTCCGGCAAATTTATTTGGGTCTCCCTGTTTTGTGACGATGGATACAATTGCCGATAAAGCTCCACCATATTCAGCATTGAAAGCACCGGTTTGAACCTGAATTTCCTGAACTGCACCGGTGGAAACATCTATTGCCTGATAGCCGTATGTTGGGTCCTGAACGGGCATACCATCAATCTGATAGGAAACTTCTCTTGCTCTTCCGCCGCGGAAGTGCAGTTGTCCGCCTCTGTTGACGACGCCGACCTTGGTGGTAAGAACTTCGCTGACATCCGTCACAGGCATCGTGGAAATTTCTTCCGATGTCGTATAATCTTCCGAGGCCGTCGCGTCCCTGCGAATTTTTTCCACTTTGCTTTCCTCAACGACGATTGTGCTTCCCGCAATTGCTGTCGCCTGAAGTTTAAAATCCACAGTAGTGGTTTTGTCGGAATAAACGATTACATTTTTCTTCATTATCGGGGTGTATCCGACAGCAGAAGCACGAAGGTCATACATACCAGGACTGATGTCGAGGAACAAGAAGTCCCCGTCCAGCCCTGTTGAAGTCCCGTTGACGATTTCACCTGTGGTGGCATTCAAAAGCTCAACATTGGCGGCTATGATGGGTTCACCGGTGTCCTTATCGATGACTGTTCCGGTAATTTTCCCCGTTGTTCCAGCCCAAACGGTGATGAAAAAAACTATCAAGGTGAGAAATAGTATCGCTCGAAACGGCAAGTTATAACGCATTTGAAACCCCCTGCGCATTTATTTTAAGTTTTTCAAAATTCAATTTTAAAAAATAGATCGATGAATAAAAATGTCAAGAAATTATGTCTTATGTTATCCAATTTTTATATATACGAAAATGCTTTGCCTTTGTCCCTGATTTTTTACTTGCATTAACTGAAAAATTTTTTATTTAAGAAACCAGTATCTAAATTAACAGGGAGGTGTTCTATGCGCAAGGTGTATGTTTTCCTGATTGTTTTTGTTTTCGTTGCTTTTGGTCAGGTTCCAGGACTTATAAGCTATCAGGGACGTTTGCTAAATGCTTCTGGCGATACGCTCACCGGAACACATACAATAAGTTTCAGCCTGTACGATGTTTCTTCTGGTGGTTCACCTTTGTGGACGGAGTCTCACACTGTTACGCTTCAGGCGGGAGTTTATGATGTTATGCTTGGTTCTTCCACGCCGTTCCCATCCACCGTCGATTTTTCAAAGCAGTATTGGCTTGGCATCTCGATAGATGGCGGCGCAGAAATATGCAGGTATCAGCTGGGCGCAAGTCCCTATGCATTAAACATTGCCGATACAATTGTTCAAGCGGGCGGATATGTATTGAGTGATGGAACTCGTCGCGGCGGCATTGCATTAAGTGGGCTTTCTCTACCTTCCGGGAGTGGTGGAACGAGAAGCGCTGTTGCATTGTATGGGTATGGGGATGATTATGTGGGGTTATATGCGAGGTCGAATTTTTGGGAAGGAATTATTGGATATAGTACTGGCGATGATGGTGTGCAGGGTGTTTCTACCGATGATTTTTATGCTGGTGTTCACGGAATAAACACATACAGTGGAACTGATGGGTTTCTTGCGTATAATGGATATGGACTTTATACACAAGATAATGCTTACATCGGAGATTTTTTGCAATTTGCAACAATAACATCTTCGCCAAGTGTGGGTGAAGGAAAGGTTTACTATAATTCCACCGATAAGACACTATATCTCTGGGATGGTTCAACCTGGAAAGATTTGGCTGCATCTGGCGGCGGAGTTACAGGCATCAGGTCTAATACAAATCCATATTTAGTAGGCAATGTTACACTTGAGGAAGGGACAAATATAACACTTTCCCAGGCAGGGAATACCATAACTATAAATGCAAGCAGCCCAGCCCACGACCATTGGGGAGAATCGTGGACAGGCACAGGAAATGGTTTAACACTGACATCCACAGGTGGCACCGGACACGGAATAGAAGTCGATATAAGCGGACAATCCACCGATGGAAGCGGTTGGTTTAGTTCCGGGAATTACAGTGCTGTATGTGGAATATCGACAGGTTCGCAGTATTCTGCTGGCGTTTATGGTTATTGTTCTGGATTATCGCACAATTCTGGCGGAGTCGTCGGCGCATATTCGAGCTCTATATGGGCAGGACTGGGATATATTGATGGCTCTGGCAATGCCTGGGCTGGTTATTTCAAAGGCAATGTCAATATAGATGGTGACCTGACGGTTAGTGGAAGTTATCCGGGCGGTTCTTCACTCTGGAACGATGCAGGAACATATATTGAGGCAACGAACAATACTAATGTCAAAGTCTATGATACAGGACAGACATTTTACTTGGAAGTAGATGGAGATATGGCATCTGGAGCGAGTATTTATGGTAATACTGTCAGTTCTGGCGCTGGTGAGAGATATGGCGTATATGGT
>JAGHAI010000041.1 GCA_021161555.1 bacterium | reverse complement strand
TATATAACTATATGTGGTTATAATGCCAATTATAACTAAATATAGTTATATCGCTCTATAATACCCCGCAGTTCTTCCATCGCATTTGTGTTAGTTTCGTCGAGCAGCCTTGACAGATATGGCTGCGATATGCCGAGTTTTTTTGCGATTTCTTCCTGTGTCGCGGATTTGTTCTTCCTGTATTCGCGCAATATCCTTCGATGTGAGTATGTCCATCGCGATTTTACTGCGCAGGCGAGTTCTATAGCGACCTGCAAAAGTTCATCATTTGCGTTTTCAATAGGAGATATTCGCAGTATGCTCATTTTATGCACTTTTTTTGTCTGGTTCAATGCTTTTCTCGCAAGGATAAATGCTTCGCCCGTCATTTCGCCGAGTTTCGCATCGGGATTGTCTATTGTGCCAATTCCTGCTCCGCAGCGCACCAACACTGGATTTTTCCTTCCAAAAGAACCCGCGCCGCCGAGCCACAACTCTTCTTCGATGTGCTGGAAGACATCGAAAAATTTATGCGGAACGGACAATACGCACTGAAAGGAATCGCCGAACATTATTTCGAATTTGCGGTGCATATTTTCAAAAAACAATCTGTTCGTCTCGTCGATGGCGGCGCGCAAGACTTTTGAAAAATTTTCCGTATCGAACCGCCGCGAACGAATCACATCGCAGGTCAGAACGGCATATCTTTTCGACGATTTTTTCATACATAGAAATTTTTCGGTTTTTTAAAAAAAGTCAACATAAAAAGGAGGCACGATTATGAACGCGCTTATTGAAAAACTGATTGAAGTGGGCGGGATACCGATTCTTATGCTCATTCTGGGATACCTTTCTGGAAGATATTTGAAACCGTGGATTCACAGGTCGCAGGAACGGCTTGCACGAGCGCAGGAAATTGCTTTCATCGCGGACAAAATCACCGATGAGATGTTGCTGCTCTTCCCCGCTCAAAAATGGGACGACTGGCTCGACAAAGCAGTTGACAAATTGATAAAAGCCTGCGGACTGAAGGACGCAGATATCGCTCGCAGGGAAATAGCCGCACAGATTAAAAGGAAAATGTAAAAAAATTTTTGGTATGATTTCACAGTAATTTTTTGAATTCTTCAAGAGTCAATCCATCATCTCAACAAGTTCCTCAGTAATAGGCGGCGGAATGGCTTCGTTGTGTTTTTTCAAGCTTTCAATATAGCCTTTGATAGCATCGATGATGTTATTAAGGGCTTCCTGTCTTGTTTGTCCCTGAGATATGCACCCCGGCAGCGACGGACATTCCGCCACAAAAACACCATCTTCGTCCTGTTCTATGAAAATTCTGTATCGCATAATATTCTCCTCGCATAGAAAATAGTGAAAAAGAATCTCAGGTCAAGACATAAAAAAACCCCCGTATTCCAGGCAGTTGGAATGCGGGGGATTTTTTCTTTATAATTGATGTTTTTTATCAACAATTGTTCATTTCACGAGAGCAACGCGCCTGGTAATTGACTGTGAACCGGCTTTCAGTCTAATGAAATACACGCCGGAGGGTTCATTTGAAATTTCAAATTTCATTGTATGTTCACCTGTATTGAGATGTCCACTATATAGTGTTGATATTATCTGACCAGATAAATTTACTATCTCCAGATTAACATTACAATCTTTGTTCAAAGAAAAAGTTACATTGCAGAAGCTGTTGAAAGGATTTGGAGAAGCAGTTAATTCAATTGTCGGCTTTGAGTCATCTAAGGCAAATGTTCCAAGTGTGCCATCTGAATCCGTTTTTATGACAAGAATATCTTCACCATTTTGTCCCCAACAATAAGTACTTCCCCAAAATAAACTTCCTCCAGTCGCGCCAATTATTACAAAGCCCCCATCTGATGTCTTTTTCATATCATAGACAACCGCTCCTCTCTCATCCCCGAACCATCTTTCCCAGATTGTGCTTCCATCGCTCGAATCTATTTTTAGGAGTAATATTTTTGTGTATGGTTCGTTGAAAAGGGCGCAAGATGCTGCAATGACAATATTACCATCGTCAGCAGTTGCAACTGCTCTCGGCTCATAAATACTCATCTGGTCACCATAAGTTCGTGACCATTCTTCATATCCGCTTCCATCAATTCGAAGGATATATATCTTTGACCTATCTCTAACACTAAATATCCCTCTTTCTCCTACTAATGCGAAATCGCCAGAAGAGAGCTCTGTTGCACCCATAAATCGTATTGGTGTAGAACCATATTCGTGTTCCCAAACAGTGTCGCCAGATGTTGTTAGCATAATAGCTCCACCTTGAACTAATTCTCTATAGTTTTCCGGTAAGTTTGCCTTTCCAATTAGTAGATTTCCTGCGCTTGTGAAGATAGCAAAACGAGGATAGAGAACATCTGATGTCCATATAGGTCCACCGTTTGCATTCGTATATGCAAATCTAGACCCTCCACAAACTGCAAATCTGTTGTGAGATGAATTTGCGGTTGCACGTATTGAGCCATCGGTGGAGCCGCTCCAAGTGGTATCAGAAATTTCGGTTAGGTTTGTATCCAGGATAACCACTGACAAGTCGTTTCCGCCAAAAATTATATATCCGGATGTTTTTGGGCAAAGACTAGAAAACTCTCCCGAAAATCTATACCTCTTTGAAATTAAAATATCACCATACGAATTCAATTTGCATACAAAAAGGCTAAATACTGTTATCCCTTCCTCAGTACTTGCTGCAAATACAAAGTTTCCTTCTGGAGTTTCGTATATACTATATCCCTCGTCATCCAAACCAGGCCAGCCGTATGTGCGCATCCAGCCTGCATAAGTAAAGATAAATGAAAAGATTATGAAATAAATAGACCATTTTATCATAATTTCTCCTTTTTGGGGTTGTTCTTTTTAAATTATTTTCACGAATAGAAATGTTGAGCATCATTTATTTTAATCTATGATTTATGTTTTCCATAAGCTGAACAAGTATTTTTATATTGCGGTTAATTTCCTGTATATTATTGATTATATTTTGAACAATAGAAACATTGAGAGCATTCTGCAAGTATTTTAAATTGAGTTTTGGTTCTCTGATTTCTTCTCGTAATTGTTTTATTTCTTTTACAACATCATTTAGTGACGCTTCTCCCCAACTCATTTTCATCTCCTTTATGTTTAGTTCCTACGATGCCAACTATGTTCTCCCCTCGAATCTTTTGGACAGGGACCTCCAGCTTTTTTATCTGGTGGATACGAAAATGTCGTTGTTATTACCATACCGCATCTCAAACATTTCCATTCATAGGTTTCGTCGGACATCATTCTCCTCCTTGTTTTTGTGTTGGTTTAGATTATTTACCAATTTTGTTTTATAATTACGGTTATATCCAAAATTGTCAAGGAAATTTTGACTATATCACATTTATTTTTAAAAATTCTCGCCTAAAATGGAAATGAGGAGAAAAATTATGCGAAATAACGAGGAATTTCTACACATAATCGGCGAGAGAATACGCATTTTGAGGAGAAAAAAGGGAATGAATCAGTTTGAACTTTCATTTGATGCGAAGATAAACACGAGCTATCTCAGCGACATCGAGCGCGGTGCGGTAAATCCTTCCATATCAGTGCTGTATTCCATCGCAAAGGCGCTCGATGTAAAACTTTCCGAAATATTTTGCGACATCCCCGAAGAAAGCAAACAGGATTGGCAAATTGAAGGCGAAATTTTTGAGTTTTTTGCAGAATACAGAAAACTTTCAACTCCCAAACGAAAAATAGTTTTTTGCACATTAAAAGGGCTTTTCACAGGGCTTTCCGAAGTCTCAATCGGTTGATTTTTCTTCATTATTATTGATATTTTCTTCGCAAAAATTATTTTTTCCACTGCACCACAAAACTACATCGTGTCCCGCATTCAGAGCGGCGGAAATTCGTTTCCTCGCTGGAATGATTTCGGCGCCCTTCATTTCGGCGACATCGTCGGTGAATATTTTTCCCGAAAAGCCCATATCACGCAGTATGTTCACTATTTTGCGAGAATATGTCGCGGGATTTTTTCCGTCGATTGATTTCGCAAGGATGTGCGTCGTCATCATAAATGGGCATTTCGCTTCAATTGCCGCCCTGAACGGGATGAAGTGTTTATTTTCAAATTCTTCGAGCGGCATTTCTGTTTCGGGCAGTGATTTGTGCGGGTCGATGTCGGCAGAGCCAAGTCCTGGAAAATGTTTGGCACAGGGTTTCAGCCCGCCGCGAGATATCCCGCGTATTGCAGCGGCAACTCTTTCCGCAACATCTTCTGGATTTTTTCCGAATGTGCGCTTTCTGATGTATCCGCCTGTGCCGAGGTCTGCAACAGGCGCAAGGTTTATCGTAATGCCCAATTCTGCCAGTGCTTCGGATGACGAAAGGAAGGCTTCTTCCACCGCAGAAGGCTTCCATTTTCGCATATCCCACGGCGACGGCGGGCAGTATGGCTTTTTAAAAATTCTGCATTTTTCTCCGCCTTCCTGGTCGATGAGAAATTCCAGATTTCCGTCAATCGAGCGCAACCGCGAAATTATTTTTTTCAATTCCTCGGTGGAATGAAAATTTCTGCTGAAAAAAATTATTCCAAACGGGCGGATTTTTTCAATGAGTTTTTCAAGTTCATCGTCGATTTCGTTGGATTGGAGACCTATGACTATTTTTCCATCGTGCTTTTCCATACAGGAAAATCTCCATCGTGCAGTCGCATAATTATATCGACAATCGGGCGCGGCTGCAGGTTCAAATTCTTCATATTTTCGATTTCACGCCACAAAAATTCAAGTTGCGGTTCCGCAGAAGATATTTCTTCGGCGTCGCTGTCCACCGTGAAAAGAAGATTTATCTCGTGAAAGAAGCCATCTTCATTTTCGAATTTGTGTTCCACAGCGCCGACGAATTTTTTTACGATAAATTCTTTTCCCGTTTCCTCAAAGAATTCTCTCGCCAGCGCGTTTTTAGCGCTTTCTCCGAATTCAATGTGTCCACCGGGGAGAAAGAAAGTTGTTCTTCCAATTTTGCGCGCAAGCAGAATTTTCCCGTCCCTGATGAAAATTCCCCTGACAATTATTTCGATTGGACGAGCGTTCATTTTATCAGAAGCAGTCGCAGAGCGTTTCCGTTCTTGTTCGCTTTTGCGAAGTAAATCCCCGACGGACAGGGCTTTGAATTTTTATCACGCCCGTTCCAGCGAGCGAAACCGTGCGATGTTTCCAATGTGTTCACAATTTCCCCGGCAATGTTGTAGATGGATATTTTTTCCGCATCGGGGATGAAGATTGCGCAGGAAGAATTGAACGGATTTGGCTTTGCGAATTCCATCTTTCGGGGAATGTCTTTTCCATCCAATACTATGACGGCGGAAGTTTCTGGTTCAAATGAAATAATTTCCCAGTCGTCGATGAACCAGCCTTCGTAATGCACATATTCGTCCGTTCCGAACACCAGGCGAAACTGGACGGAATCGCCAGCGTATGGTGAAAGGTCGAACATAGTCTGCTGCCAGTTCATTGCTGAACCTGAAAATCCCGGCTGGCCTGGGAGATATGGATTTGAAGAAATTATCGTTGCGGGATAGCCGCCTTCCGGAGTTATTACCGCCCAGTTCGTATCGGGCAGAATTCTTATCTGCACATTCCCGCCGTCGTAGTATTCGCCTTCGCTTCCTTCGATGTTATACCAGTTTTCAAAGGAAAGTTTTGGCGAAAATTCATCCGTCGGAATGTAATATATCGGCGATGTGGCGATGGATAACATTTCGTCGGAATATTCGGATGCCAGCCGAGTTGCAAGGACATTTGGAGCGGAAAATGGTGTCGGTCTTTCGGATGGGGTTCCAACTTCCCAGTCTCCCGAAAGCGACCAGCTTGAATATCCAGCGTCGAAAGTGCATTGTGAAATTATGTGCGGCGTGCCAACGATGAAGGAAAATGTATCTGCCCAGTAGTATCCATCGGGCATTGTTGTTATAAGTTCGATTTTTGCCTGCTGACCGGGCTGAAGTGGTGGAGCCAGTGAAATTGTCATCCTTGACGCAATTGCGGTGCCGCCTTTCGCTGCAATCGTGCCCGATATATCCGATGTGGAATCCACCACAATAATACCGTCGGATATTGGTCTTATTGTTGCCGATACATCTTCTGCGTCGAGCAGTCCGTAGTTCTTCACATAGGCATCCACATTTATCTGTTCGCCGATGTCGGAGAAACCATCTCCGTCGCCGTCGTTTTCGGTGATGCCGACATCGATAATATGAGGTGTGGCTCCTGCAATGAGCGCAATTATGATATTTGCGAGCAGTTGGCTTTCGCAAAGTGGTATTATTCTGTCAGTGGGGGGCCAGAATCCGTCTTCGGCGCCGCCCACTTCAGGGGATATACTTATAATGTCCTGCGTGCCGTACATCCAGTCGATTGTCGCGCCGCTCACTGTGTATATCGTTTCCGATGCATTGCCGTGAACATAATGATTGTGTATCGACATCCAGTCGGTTATGAGCATATAATAATCGTGGTCTGCGCAGTGTTCCGATGTGTATCCCCACGGAAATAGATACATTCCAGAATAACTGTGATATGTGATGTTCGTGGAAAAATTTCTGGAAAGGACGAAGTCTCTATATCCCTGAATTTCAGGCTCTGAAAAGGCATCGGGACCTCGGTATGTCTCGTCGCCGGGATAGGAGGAAGAGCCGGTTTCCCCCCAGTGAAAATCATAGTTCCTGTTCATATCGACGCCGTCGTATGAGGTCTCAAAAATTCCGTTTTCGTTGTTGTCCCGTGTGTTTTTCCGCCACATTCCGCCGCCTTCGGGATGGTCAATTTCGTTGCGGATGTATCCATCGGGGTTCACATTGGTGATGAACCACATCTCCCTGTGATTGACGAGATAGGTCGCCACGGGGTTTGTCCCGTAGTTTTCGCAGAGCCAGTGCATATAATACAGAAGCACTTCGGGAACGATTACTTCCCTTGCGTGGATGGCGGCATCGTACAAAACTTCCGGTTCGTCCTCATCGACATTCACATTGTCCGAAATTTTTATCACATATTCCACATTTCCATCCCATCCTGCGCCGATGGAATCGCGGGCGGAAACGATGTCCTCATATAAATCGTGGAGCGAATCCAGTGATGCGAGTATTTCCGAATATGTCCTGTATCCGCCCATAGAAAGATTTTTGTCGAGCCGCGAAGCATAATATTGCGGCAAATCGGGAATAATTATGCGATATTCGACATTTGCCTCTTCCAGTTTTCTTATGTCATCCTGCCAGCCAACGACATCGGCATAGGCGCCCGGACGAACATAGGCGACATCGAGGTTGAGTTGAATATTTGAGGCAAATTCATCATAATCTATGCGCAAAAGCGGCTGACCATATAGAATAACACATAGAAACGAAGTCAGAACCGCAATAATAAAAAAATTCCCCCTCATTTTTCGCCTCCAAAAGATGTTAATTTTCTTATAATAATACATAATCATCGGTATTTTAGCAAATTTTTTCAGGCTATGAGCCTGAGCAAGCGTTCTGCTTGACCCTTCTGTTCTTCAAAACACCTTCTCCCGGTGCAAGAAGGCAGGTGTTTGCCTGTTTCCCGCGGGTTGTGTTCCCACGACTAAAGTTTTATCAATTAGCAATGCGAAATTATCAATCAGCAATTAGCAATGCGCAATTTTTGAAGTCGCAGAGACGGATAATATTTGAGCGAGCAGAATGGGATCGTCCCTCGCAGACCGAAGGCTGATTTGTTCAGTCTCATAGCCTGCCCCTCATCCTAAATCCTTCTCCCCAGGGGAGAAGGACTTTCTCCATCTATCTCCCCACGACATCTGCTCCACTTTTCAGTAGTATTTTAGGAATTTGGGATAATATTTTGCGGATATTTGAAGTGTCTCTGTAAATCTAGATTTAGGCAAATTCCAGCGAGCCATATATCCTATAAAAGAGTCCGCTAAAAACAAGCCGTGAAAGCGGTAAAGCATATTCCGTAACCTCATAATCACTATTATAACTCTATACTTTTGAGCATATTGTTGGTTCTATTCTCTATATCCTCTTTTCTCCATTCTGTTTTGTGCATTATGTTATTTATACTTGGAAATGTTGACATACTACCTTTAAAATATCTTTCTTTTTTCTTATCAAAATCTAGATTAGAAAGGGATGAATTTCTCCGACGATTTAGTAAGACTAAATTCCCCATTTTGTGTTTGTATTGTTCTATTTCTTCATCTGTAAACCACTCTCTCCACCTACTTCCATTTGGAGGATTCTGTGGAAGTATATGTTCTACGCTGATAAATGAGTAGTTACC
>JAGHAI010000164.1 GCA_021161555.1 bacterium | reverse complement strand
ATTATATATAATATAAGTGCGATGTCAAGCACTATCTCGCATTGTTCGGACAGATTCAGCGAATTTTCGGCTGAATCATCAGTCAATTTTGTATTTCTCAATACCTTCCTTGAACATATTGCCGCCATACGAATCCTGCGCAACGATTACGGGAAAATCTTCCACGACAAGTTTTCGCACCGCTTCGGACATAAGTTCGGGGAATGCGATTACTTCCGCCTCTTTGATTGATTTTGCGATGAGTGCGGCAGCACCGCCAGTTGCGGCGAAATAGACCGCACCATATTTTTTCATTGCTTCCACAACTTCATCGCCGCGGGCGCCTTTGCCAATCATACCTCTCTGCCCATTGGCAATCAGAGTCGGCGAATAGGCATCCATTCTGTATGATGTAGTGGGACCGGCTGAACCAATCGGCTTCCCCGGAGGCGCCGGCGCAGGACCAACATAATATATCACCGAACCTTCAAGGTCAAATGGCAACTCCTCGCCGCGCTTGAGCATTTCAACGAGACGCTTGTGAGCAGAATCGCGCGCTGTGTAAACGACCCCCGATAAAAATACCGCATCGCCAACGCGCAGTTTTCTCACATCGTCCTCGCTCAGCGGCGTGGTCAATTTGTACTCTGCCATAATGCCTCCCTTGTGTTGTATTTTATGCCTGGTTATCAGCGGAATTTCTGGAATAATTTCTTCATTTCCAAAGGAAGCGCTCGTATCCTTCTTTATGTATGATAATCTGTTATCCCGGGTGAAAAAGATGTCAACTATGTTGTCAGGTTTTCCTATAAAAAAACAAATTTTACCATTTCTTGCAGTATAGATTTCCGGTCTATAAAGTATGCGAGGAGTTGTGCGCAATAGTTTCACCTGATACTTGAAAGATGGTTATGTCCCCGGGTTCTATGTTGGCTTCTCTGATTGGTCCAAAATTTTTAATCACTAAATCGCGCATACAATTAAATAGACAAATTTTTGGATTCACCACCTTATCATTGCGCTTCCCCAGGTGAAGCCTGCTCCAAATGCGACGAGAAGAACATAATCGCCTTCTTTTATTCTGCCATCTCGCACGGCTTCATCCAGCGCTATGGGAATTGAAGACGCAGATGTATTTCCATATTTATCGATTGTCACGACGACCTGTTCCATCGGAAGTTTCAGCCTTCGTGCAAGGAAATCGATAATTCTTATATTCGCCTGGTGAGGCACAAGCCAGTTCAATTTTTCCATTGGAATGCCCGAAAGTTCCAGTCCTTTGAGAGCTGCTTCTTCCATCGAACGAACTGCGTGCTTAAAGACCTCGTTTCCGTTCATATATATAGTGTGAAGGTTTTTATCCACACTTTCGTGGGAAGCAGGCATAGCTGAACCGCCTGCCTGTTGAATTAAAAGGTCGCCGAGCGAACCATCTGCTGCGGCGTAGGTCGCCAGAATTCCCGCTTCATCTTCATCGTCCGCAGGACCGAGAACGGCAGCACCAGCACCATCTCCGAACAAAACGCAGGTGCTTCTATCAGTCCAATTTGTAATCTTCGTCAGTTCCTCAACTCCGATGGCAAGAGCATACTTAGCCATTCCGCTTCTTATAAAGGCATCCGCCTGACGAATAGCATATATGAACCCTGTGCATCCTGCGCTCTGGTCATAAGCCATAATCTTTCTCGCGCCCAATTTATTCTGCAAGATACAGGCAGTGGATGGAAACATATAGTCGGGTGTAACTGTTCCCACTATTATCAAATCGAGCTGGTCGGGAGAAATTTTTGCCATATCAAGAGCTCTTTCGGATGCCTTTAGGGCAAGTTCCGACGAGGGTGTATTCTCATCGGCGATTCTGCGCTCAATGATGCCGGTTCGCGTTCGTATCCACTCGTCGGAAGTATCGACGATTTTTTCAAGGTCGAAATTTGTGAGCACTTTTTCAGGAACGAACGACCCTGTTCCCAGGATTTTTGTTCTCATTTTTCAACTCCCCGAGTTTTTCTGCTGCCTTCAACATCGATTGGGGTAATTTTGCCAGAGCCATCTGTTGAGCGAGCAGGATGGCATTTGTTATCGCCTTTGCCGAGCTTGTTCCGTGTCCGATGACGACATTCCCATCGACGCCGAGAAGAGGCGCTCCACCATACTCGGCATAGTTAAAATCCTTAATTGTTCGCTTCAAAGATGGATACAGCAAAAGCCCACCGATAAGGGAAAGAAAAGAAATCCTTCTTCCCTTCTTGAACAACATCTTAACAAGAGAATATATACTCTCCGTATATTTGAGCAAGATATTTCCAATAAAGCCATCGCACACAATCACATCGGCTTTTCCCGAGAGAATGTCCCCGCCTTCGATATTCCCAATGAAATTTATCCCCAATTTTTCCGCATTCTTCGATATTATGCTGTGCGCTTCCTTTGTCGTAGCATTGCCTTTATTACCCTCCTCGCCAATTGAGAGCAATGCAACCTTTGGATTTTCGCGCTCCATAATTTGTTCAACATACACAGCGCCCAGCATCGAAAATGTCAGCAGGTGTGTTGGTCTGCAATCAACATTTGCACCCATATCGAGAACAGCGGTTGGTTTTCCCGTCATAGATGGAAACACACCCAGAATGGGTGTTCTTTCTATATTTGGCAGTCTTCCAAGCCTCATAAACGCAGCAGCAGCAATAGCGCCAGTATTCCCAACGCTCACAAAAGCGTCAGCAGAACCATCGCGAACCAGACTTATTCCACGGGAAATTGAATTATCCGCATCTCGCGCCGCAGATATCGGATTGTCGTGCATAGAGACAACATTTTTCGCATCCACGATGGACAATTCGTCGAAGCCGTAATGTTTTTTTGCAAGATAGCCTTCTATCTCCTCCCTTCTGCCGACGAGTATCACCTCAAGATTTTGGGACTTGGAGATTGCATCGACGGTGGCGTCTATATTCAGAGCCATACCCATATCTCCGCCTGCCGCGTCGAGAGCGACACGAATTGGTTCGCTGCGCTGCTGCAGTTCTTTCTTCCATTTCGCCGCCCAGCGCGATGTGTAATATTTTATCCTCCCCGTATTACTTCTCCTTTTCTTTCTTCGTCTTCAGGGAAATTACGGGATGTCCATCGTAGTATCCACAACCTGGGCATACTCTATGCGGAACCATCTGCTCGCCACAATTTGGGCATTCCACAGTTTTGACCGTGCGCAACTTGTAATGAGTGCGTCGTTTACGCGTCCGTTGATTCGAATGTCTTCGTTTCGGTAGTGCCATATTATCCTCCATATAATTTAATTACAGTTTCCCAAAAATTTATATGTTTTCAGAAAAAGCAAGAAAAAAATGCGCACAGTTTGTCTGCTTTATGCCCGCTGAATTTTTTTAGGTCATAAGCGAAGATGAAACAAAACTTCAACAGGTGCAAAAAAATACTTGCGAAAAAGGTTTTGGGATTTCTAATTATTAAAAAAATTTGCCGGGGTGGCGGAATAGGCAGACGCAGAGGACTTAAAATCCTCGGAGCTTTGCTCATGCGGGTTCAAGTCCCGCCTCCGGCATAGCTCTTTTTTTATTTCAATCGAGAACGATTTTTTACCTATTATATACTTAACGATTCTTTGCTTCAAAAACCAAAAGAAAAAAGTTGAGAATATTAAAATTGCCGTGTTATACAGAAGACAAAGTGGACAGTGAAAATGACAACTTAAAAAATTACTGCATAAAAAAAGTTGCATTTTTATCAAAATATTATAATTTTTAAAAAATATGAATGAAATCGTCGAAAAAGTATTTAAATTTCCATACAGGGATATACGGAACGAACTCCAGCGCCTTTCGATAGAGTTTGGAGTTAGACCGCCTCGTGAGCTTGCTGAACAGCTGATATTTGCGGATGCTATCTATCAGTATAAGGATGCGGATGAATTTTTAAAAAACGCGCCAGGTGAGCTTGCACAGATAACGAAGCTAAACAAGTTGTTGAAGACGCTGGAACAGATAGTAAAGGTCATCGAAGAAAAGGAAGAATTGCACAGGATGGCGGTATTTCTCAATTCAATCGCGTATCCTCCCCGAAATGTCAGGATTGGTTTTATGGCGAAATCGTTGAAGGAGGCAACACCCACTGCTCTCTTCAAAAGCCCTCATAGAATAGAAGAGCTGAAGGAACAGTTCGAAACACTTCTCGCCGCATACATCTCCGAATATTTAAAATTTCATGCGGAGATAAACGAAAAACTGCTCAATTTGAAGGAGAAGGTGTATGAAATCGACAGGAAGACGAAATTGATGAAAAAACTTTCGGAAATACCTCAATTGAAACAGTATTGCGCAAACGACGAGGTTTTGAAAATTGAGTTCAACATAAAAAATCTGCTGCCGTGCGAACATTCTCCCACCGTTGAAGAAGTGGCAAAATTCTTCGCCTGTCCAAAGTGCCACAGAACTTTTATGGATGAAGGATTGATATCGATACTGCTGGAAACCGCCGAAAAGTGCGATAGAGCGTTTGACAAATGTGTTAACGAACTATCGAAACAACTTTCCCAAAAAATTTTCGACAATCAGGACGATGCTCTGAAATCGGTAATCGAAGCGATTTCAGTTTCCGATTTGAGTAAACTCACCAACATAATGTCCGACCAGCTTGTCGAACGAATCAGAATTGCGCTGGCAGCGTGATTTCCATTCTCTACTTACTGCTTTGCCATTGCAATTTTATTTAAAAAATATTCAGTTTCTTAGTCCAAAAATTCGTTTATTTTGTCTATATGAAGAAAAAATTCAGGCAATATGCATCTGTGGCTGTGGATGCGCCGATTTTCGATATGCTCATCTACGGCATCCCCGACGAATACATCGGCATCCTGAAACCTGGCTGGCGGGTTATGGTTGAATTGAGAAGACGCCTTGCAACTGGATATATAATAGAACTTCTCGATAGCCCACCCGATGAAAATTTTTACATAAAGGCAATATCCGATGTTCCGGATAACGAGCCGATTTTTTCCGAAAATTTTTTAAAATTGTGCGAATTTATCTCGAACTATTACATAGCACCTCTGGGGGAGACTTTGTCCCTCGCACTGCCCACGGGAATTTCCTTCGGCACAAGGCAGGTCGTATTTTTAATTCAAAATCCTCAAAATGTTCACCTCACGCCGACGCAGAAGAAAATCGTTTCACTTCTGTCAGAGAACCCGCTCGATATATTAAAACTCTCGGAAAAAATAGGTCGAAGCGGTGCGTTCCGCAATGTCGCCATACTGGAAAGGATGGGCATCGTCGGCAGGCGATATGAATATAGAGCGCAATCTCCTCCGAAGAACATCGACATCGCATACCCTGCAAAAGATTTATCGCCTCATTCGGTGGATGAAATTTTGAAACGAGCTACGAAACAGGCATCTGCATTGAAATATCTGCTTACAAATGGGCCAACCATTGCATCTCACCTGCGTAAACTCTTTGGAAGCGGCGCAGTTAAAAACTTAATCGAAAAGGGATTTATCGAAATAAGGCAGCAGGAAATATTTCGTCGCAGTGAAGGATGGCTCACTTCCCGAAGCGAAATAGAAACGCTCACCGATTCTCAAAAAAAGGCAATTGATAAGATTGCCGCAGCAATTCAGGTCGGCGATACCACGCCGATACTAATTCACGGTATAACTGGCAGCGGGAAGACACTCGTTTATCTTGAAGCGGCAAGAATGGTTCGCGCACAGGGTCGCGGTGTTCTCGTTCTCGTTCCCGAAGTTGCACTCACGCCGCAAATGTGGGGGGCTATGCGCGAATATTTTGGCGAAGATGTCGCCGTTTTGCACAGCTACCTATCTGCCGGGGAACGCGCAGATGCCTGGCGAAAATTGAAGCGCGGCGATGTGAAAATTGCTCTCGGGGCGCGTTCTGCTGTCTTTGCGCCCGTGCAGGACATCGGTCTCATCGTGGTGGATGAAGAACAGGACCAATCATATAAGCAGGGAAGGGCGCCATTTTATAATGCGAGGGATGTCGCCATAATGCGTGGAAAGATTGAAAATTCACTCGTCGTTCTCGGTTCGGCAACGCCGTCTGTGGAAAGCTACTACAATGCCACAGTTGGGAAATATCATCTCATCGAAATGCCTGAACGAGTGCCGGGCGCAAAGCTTCCCGATGTGAAACTGGTGGATTTGAAAAAATTGCGCTCCTTCGAAAAAATTTTCTCGCCGCTCGTTAAGGAATACATCTCAAAGTGTTCGGATAAAGGTGAACAGGCGATTTTGCTATTAAATCGTCGCGGATATTCGAGTTTTATCATCTGTCCGCAGTGTGGCTATGTGCCAAAATGTCCAAATTGCGACCTCACACTTACATATCACCGCGTCGGCGATGAATTAAAATGCCACTGGTGCGATTTTTCCACTCCTGCACACGATAAGTGCCCGAACTGCGGGAATGAAAATTTTAAGCATCGCGGGAAGGGAACACAGAAAATTGAGCTTGAACTGTATGACCTCATTGATGCGGAAAAGATTTTCAGGATAGATTCAGATGCGATATCCCGGCGAGGCGCACTGCGAAGGATTCTGGAACAATTTGCCGCAAGTCCCGGCTCTGTTCTCGTCGGAACGCAGATGGTTGCCAAAGGGCATCATTTCCCAAATGTGACGCTCGTCGTCGTCATCGATGCGGACATCGGGCTTTCCTTTCCCGATTTCAGAGCATACGAGAGGACATTTCAGCTTCTCGCACAGGTTGCAGGCAGAGCAGGGCGAGGAAAATCTCCGGGCACTGTCATCATACAGACGAGAAATCCCGATTCTCCGGCGATAAAGTTCGCCCTGAAACACGATTATGTCTCGTTCTTCAAATCGACAATCACACACAGACAGGTTCTCGAGTATCCGCCGTATTCCCGCCTCGTGAGGATTCTTGCGCGCAGCAAGGATTCCCTGCTGGCGCAGCGGGCGTTGAGGAAAATTCTGCAAAAAATGACCGCGCTGAAACTCCCCGGAGTTAAGCCGTTGAACCCCACAAAACCGCCGCTGGCGAAACTTAAAGGGGAATATCGGTGGCATCTGCTTGTGAAGACAAAAAATATCAAAGTGCTTTTGCCATTCCTCAAATCTGTCGCGAGGGAAAAATTTAAAAATGTGCAGGTGAGAATTGATGTTGACCCATACGAAATGATATGAAAAATTTTTATTATGGCAAGATGCAACCTGATGAAGGGAGTTATCCTTATTGTGGTGAGATAGAGCAGCACACGAAATGATGTAAAAATTTTTTATTATGGCAGGATGCAGAAAAATTCAACCAGAAAACTGTTTGTTTTGAAATGCCGTATAAATAACTTTGACTTATGGATGATAAACTGGAACATATTTCGGGAACGATTGAGCGCGTCATTTTTAAAAATCCCGAAAATGACTTCGCCGTTCTTCAGATTATCCCCGATGGCGCGCTTCTTCCAGCAGTTGTGGTCGGAACGATACCCGATGCGCAGAAAGGACAGTCGATAGATGCCTGGGGCAGATGGAAGACGCACAAAAAGTTCGGCAGGCAGTTCGAAGTGGAAAATTTTAAAATTTCCGTTCCAAAAAACAAAACCGGGCTCGAAAAATATCTTTCATCCGACCTTGTGAGGGGAATTGGAAAAGTATATGCAGAACGAATTGTCAAAAAATTTGGCGAGGATACAATCGATGTCATCATAAATCACCCGCAAAAACTCCTCGAAGTTGAAGGCATTGGCAGAGTTCGGATGAAGAAAATCGTTGCCGCTGTGCGAAAGGCATATTTGCAGCAGAAGAATTTTTCGGAACTTGCCACTTTTCTTATGTCCTATGGCTTTGGCGCGGGAATGGTGCGCAGAATCTGGAAGAGATACGGCGAAACAGCGATAAATGTCGTTCGCGAAAATCCGTATATAATGGCTGAAGAGGTCTGGGGGATTGGCTTTGCCACGGCGGATAAACTTGCACAAAAATTCGGCATTGCAAAGGACGATTTGAGAAGAATTGCCGCAGGAATTATGTATGTCCTGCAAAGAGCCGCAGATGACGGACACTGCTACCTTCCGAAGGAAGAGCTTTTGCAAAAAGCAGCGCAACTGCTCGAAGTGGATGAAAATCTCGTTTCAAAAGCCCTTGACGAAGCGTCATCTGTGGAAAAGGTAATTGCAGATGGCGAAAAAATCTTCCTGCCCGGGCTATATTCGGCGGAACTCAATACCGCACAACTGCTTGCAAATATCATAGTATCTCCGCCCAAAAACACCGTGAGCGAAGTTCTTGCGATTTCGCTGTTCAACGAAGCACAGCGAAATTCAAAAGTGGAGTTCACCGAACAGCAGAGGTGCGCCATAATCTCCGCGCTTTCGGGAAAAGTTCTCATACTTACAGGTGGTCCTGGCACGGGGAAGACGACGATAATCAAAGCCATACTTTATGGTGCGAAACGGTTGAAGTGGCGCGTTGCACTTGCCGCACCAACGGGACGAGCAGCAAAAAAACTGGAAGAAGCGACAAATCATAGTGCGCAGACGATACATCGTCTGCTGAAATTCAATCCCGGCATAGGAAACTTTGAACTCGGCGCAGAAAAACCACTCGATGCAGATATGCTCATACTCGATGAAGTTTCGATGGTGGATATAGAACTTTTCTGGCGTGTTCTGCTGTCGCTTACTCCGCAGACGCGGTTGATACTCGTCGGCGACGCTGACCAGCTGCCGTCGGTTGGTCCTGGAGCGGTGCTGCGCGATTTAATCGCATCTCGAAAGATACCAACTGTAAAACTTGATAAAATACTTCGTCAGGACGAACACGGGCTTATCGTCAAAAATGCGCACAGAATCTTGCACGGGCAGATGCCGATAAGGAAAAATCATCCCGAGGACGACTTTTTCTTCCTCCGCAAGGATGATTCTGAGAAAGCACAGCAGGCGATACTCAGCCTCGTCTGCGATAGGCTTCCCAAAAAATATAACCTCGACCCAATCAAAGACATTCAAGTCATAACGCCGATGTATAAAGGCAGATGTGGAGCGAAGGAACTGAACGCGCTGTTGAGGGAAAAATTGAACCCAAATGCAGCCCGGCACTCAAAAATTCCCTTTGCAGTCGGCGATAAAGTTATGCAAATCGCCAACAACTATGACATCGGGGTTTTCAATGGAGACATCGGCACTGTGATATATGCGAACGAAGAAAAGCGCGAAGTCGTCGTAAAATTTTCCGAAATCGATGCGGCATACGACAGTTCGATAATAAATCAGCTTCAGCTTGCCTATGCTATAACGGTTCACAAGTCGCAGGGCAGTGAATATCCCGCCGTAGTCATTCCCATTCTGACTGAACATTACATAATGCTTGCGAGAAATCTTTTATACACGGCAATTACGCGTGCGCAGAAAATCCTCGTTGTTGTTGGAAGCGAAAAAGCACTGGGAATTGCCGTGCGAAACAACCGCACGATGAAAAGATACACATCACTCGCGGAGAGAATAAACATATCTCCTGCAATATGATAGCGCTTGTCCTCCTTTCTCCTCGGGGAGAAAGGAGTTAGAGGATAAAGGGACAAATAAATGCACATCCCAAAGAACTTAAAAAATACTTATTTCGCAAAATTTTTGAAATTATTGCAAACTTTTAAAAATGTCAAATTCTAAAAGAGCGAATATGTTTTCGGGGTAAAAAATTATGGAGGTGAAATTTTATTTTTCTTGCGCAATATAATTT
>JAGHAI010000171.1 GCA_021161555.1 bacterium | reverse complement strand
GCTATGAAATGTCCTTTTCGGATGAAACTCTTTTCACCACATCGGATATACTCGCTCGTGAAGGAGAAATTTTGAAAAATGTCCCGTTCGTCAACAAGCACGACCTTGTGAAATACATAATAGAAGGCAGAATTACTGAAAGATTTTCCCACATCGATGACCCGATAGCGCAAATTGACGATTCGTCTGTTTTCAGAGAAGCGGCGATTTTGCTGAACCTCGCTCTCGTTTTGAGGGAAAATTCTTCCAGAAAAGATGATATTTTTGCCGTTCGCGCGGAATTCTATCTTCGGCAGTTCGAACGGGAAATGGAACGAGCATACAATAAACTAAACTTCAGCGAAATCGACGACGACGGCGTGGAAATGGAACGGTGAAAGGAGGTCTTTATGGCAGTTTTGTGGGACATTCTCGATGCTGTGAGAAAATGTCTTATTGAATCGCTCGACTTTCGTGCGGTCATAATCAGCGATGATGATGTTCCCGCATCGCTTATGCCTGCTGCGAGGATAAAGTTCGTTTCTGCAACGAGCAATTCTTCTGCGGAAGTCCCGATAATATTTGATATCGTGGTCGAAGTTGAGATTTTGATGGGAGTTAAAGGCGAGGCGGAAAGCATTGCTGACGCAGTTCAGTCAGTTTCAGAAATTCTTGTGAAGTGCGAATATCCTGCTGGCGTGAGGATTTGCAGCGCTCCGACTGTCAAAAATGTCGCAAGGAACAGCGCTACAATAAAAGTGAAATTTAGATGGGCTGAAAGGAGCGAATGATGAAAATTTTAAATAGCGAACAATTATTATTCGGGCAGAATTCCGCAAGGTTTCTACTATATAGCTGCGGATTTAAGGTGGGAGAGATTCCACTGCCGTTGGCGGGGATAACATATTTTCCCCCGGAACAGAAGTTCAACGACGATGAGATGTCGATGATTATTCGAATCCGTTTCGATTTCGCCGATGGAAATGGTATGGAAATTCTGCGACGAGTGGTGCAGTTCTATCACGACGATATCTATCGCCACAGCATCAGGCTCGTAATTCCTGGCGAATGCGAAAATGGATATGATGTAAAACCTTATGGGCAGTGGAGAGCGTGGTTTCTGGACGATGAACCAATAGGATACGGTCCTGTTGAAGCGATGTTTATAACATCTCAAAGGCAGGACATCGCACAGCAGAGATATTCCGACACACAACCCTGGGTGGTGGAGTAATTTTTTTGTTGTGATAAACTGCCAGCAGAATTCTACTCGCTAATACATAGTCATCACTTTCCTGGAGGAGTTAGAGAGAACTTTTTTGCTGAAAAGAGTGTGCTTCCCAGAAAAAGGAAATTTGAAATTTTAGTGAATGAACTATTTCTTTTTGATGATGAATTTTTTCCCCGACTTCTTTATAGCTTTTGCCTTTTGTTCTTTCGATGATTTTTTTTGCGGCTGCGGGAAAAATTTTTTAAAAATTTTCCTCGATGAGTTGTAGTCGAAATTCCACCTCATCCAGGGGTCATATTTTTTAAAAATGTATTGTGCGAGGGAATCCTTTCCTGTTTCGTGAAGAAAAACTATCGTGTTGGATACGGCGGTGTTGATTTCCTTCCCGGAGCATTTCTTATATTCGTCGATGCTTGCTGTGGGTGGATTTTCCGCAAGGTAGTTGAGGTTTTGGTTTCTCATCATCTTGAAGGACATCATCGCTATGAGCGTGTCGGATAGATGGCGCGGGCTATACATCTTTGCCATTGCGGGCGGGATAAAGTAGAGACTGTCCGATGGAAATTCGGCAGTTCCCCTCGTGGAAACGAAAATGGGATAGTATTTCGCTAATTTGTGCGCGATTGCGGAAAGATTTGTCGTCCTGTCACCGTCGATTTTGTCGAGCGAGGGAAATAATTCGTCTTCCGAAAGCGCATTTTTCAGTGGGGTGTTCTTCCACAAGAATTTTCTGTATTCTGGCAGACGCCACAGGTGGCGGTTTATCACCACCACATCGTATCGTATATCCTGAACGATTTGCAGAAACATAAGCGGAAATGTTTCGTTGTCCGTTTCGGTTATATATATTGAATTTTGCGGCAGTGCACGGAGCATCTCCACAGAAATTGTCATCAGTGCTTCTATAGCCTGTGGGCGTGTCAATCTCGATTCTTCGGGCAGTTGAGCATAGCCTTCATAGAAAATCTTTTCTGCTATGAAATAATGCCCGCGCCTGTTGAGTTTTCTTAGGTCCAGGAAAAATTTTATGGTGGAATTATCTGCTCCACGAACACCATTTCGCAAAGATGCAGTGCGGTGTTTCGCTCTCCATTCCACAAGAGGAGTGGGGTCGGTGATTGATATTACCACGGCAAAGATTAAAAGAACACACCCGATGCCGAAAATGTCTTTTTTAGATACAAGTTTCATAACATTTTTCTTGACAAAAAGTTGACAAAGTCTTTATATATAAATAGGGTCCGCCAGGGTATCTTAATTGATGCCCAGTATCCCAATGGGAGGCGGGTCCGTTTTATTTTTCGCTCCTTGGTCTTAGGTCGTCTATGAAGTAAATCCCGTGCAAATCGATGTATTTCCCCGGACGCATAACAGTAATTGTCATTTGCAATTCTCCAAACATTTGTCCCAGATGTTTTATTTCTTCTCTTATTTTTTCATTGTTTATTGGACCGGAACGGTAACCCCAATTTATACAATATGCTGCCAAATCAACTACTTCAATGAAAGGATTTAAATGGCTTATTGAGAAGAATGGAAAAGGGCATAAATATTCTGAGCGTGATATTCCTTTTCCTGTTCCGGAAAAGTATTCGCGCATTTGCTGGATGAGTTTTTTAGAATAAGGTATATCCTTCGAGTCGTGAATGATTATGCCTATTTCACTTTTGTATCTTTCATCGTAGCTGCGCAGGTATCTAATGAGTTCCGCAAATCGCTCAAAAAGATATGAATAATCTTTTCTCAAATAATCCGGTTTTTTTTGTTCGGGGGCGTTGTTGTCAACCACCATCGCGAACACATTGGATTCGTAATTTCTGAGTAATTTAATTGTTGATTCGACAAATTCGATGTGTTTTTTCCCTTTTTTAATTTTACTTTTACTGAAATTTTGTTTTCTCAAGAAATTGTTGGCGTGTATCTCGCTTTTAGGGTCTAATATTTCTTTATCTGTCCACCCCAGTATTTTTCGTTTCAGGTCTATGTAGTCTAAGTGAAAACTTCCCAATTTGCTCTCAGAGATTGAAATAGCAGCGAGAACTCTATAAGGGGTATCGTTATCTTCATAACCTGATTCGTCGATGAAGAATAACATTTTCAGCTCCTTTTTATAAAGAAAACTACATATCTATTAAAAATCAAGGAGTTTTATTATGGCACAGAGACTTTTACTAATTCGGTATGAGAAGGGGCACGCGCTCCGGGCAGTTCCTTCGGGCGGCGACCCATATACACAGGGAACAAACCTGACAGACCACGGCGACGGATTTTATTCCGCAACACTGCCAGCAGGTGTGTACGATATATATTATAAAAATGAACCCGATGACTCGACCTGGCTCCCACTGGAACACTATCAGGGGAGATTTCACCCCACAGACGATATTACAGAAGACATTTTTTCTCTGCAGGATGATGTTTCATCTCTCGATGAGCGGGTATCCACGCTGGAAGGAACAGCACCGTCCATTCCGCAGAATGTTCAGGCAGTGCGGCACTCGACAGGGATTCACATACGGTGGAACCCGCAGAGTGAAGGAACTCTCTTTATCGTTAGAGGTGTATTTCACCATTCCGATGAGCAGGTAGCTGTTGATGAAAATTCGCGCATCTTATATTCAGGATACACACCAGAATGCCTCCTTTCCAATGCGCTGCGTTTTGCCGATATTGAGAGCAGACCTTTTGGAGAAGTTGTTTTGAGCTATCGCATCTGGGCTGTAAATCCTGCTGGGACTTCAAATCCCACAGATACAGCGTCTGTTGAGCTCGACCTTACATCGGAACGGGCGGAGTTCTGCGAAGGAGCAACTGCCGATTGCGAATGCAATGAGGCATCTTTTTGCAGGGTGGATTTCATAACTACTTATTATCCTGGTGTTTTTCCGAAAACGGAAATAGATGCACAGAAATTGCCCGTCGGCGAACCCGCAAGAACATTGTCTTTTCACAGGGATGTCAGAGTTCTGCGCGTTGAGGCGGAAAGTATATCGCCCGCTTCGGATGATTGCAGCATATACATCTGCGATTCGTTCAGTGGAGAGGTCTATGCGCTGAGATTTGAGGAGGGGGAACGAATTGCGCGCAGCGAAGCGACATCGTCGGGAAATCCATCTATTTTTGTGATGAGATATCCCGACAGCAAACTCCTCATATACAGCGATGACGCGGCGAGTCTGCAGGATGTGGAGATAAGACTGACAGTGGGAATTGTGTGAGAAATTGAAATATCGTCAAAAATATACTTGACATATCATTTAATTTATTTTTATTATAAGATGCAAGGTTGGTCTCCTCTGTTTTTCAGGGGGTATATGGTTCGCCCAGCCAGCATTGGATAGCAGCGGCGCATCGACGCCGCTGATTCTTTATTTAAATGCTTGAGATATTCCTCTGATAGACTTTTTCGTCTCATCTCCTTTAATATAGTATTCCGATTTTCTTATTTTGGAATTTGCATAGGGCAGTTTTGACCTCTTAAGTTTACTTTTCTCATAGTGCTTATTTTCTTCATCTTCGTATTCTTCCCAGAATCTAAGTGTGCCGACAATGAAATCTGCCAGCTGAATCATCGGGGAATTTTTTGATTCGCCGAATAATGGGTGCCGAAGCATATAACTCATTTTTTTACCAACTGGATTTCCACAAAGATAGATTAATAGGGACTCTGATAATGATTTTTCTGCGAAATTCCTATCTATTACGATAACTCCAAAAGAATTATCGTTTCGGTTTTCGATGAAATGAGAAACAGAGAAGAGTAGTTTTTGAATCCCGAGGTTATAATACCACATATTAATTTCGTTTGTGTCATTTGATTTTTTATAGATTGTTGCTTTTCGTTTATCGAAGATGACGCCAAAAGTATGCAGAATCTCCTTATTATGGTAGAATTGTATTTTGTCAGAGATGAGACGAGCAAAGTTCTGTCTTTGTTTATTGTTTATATGTTTTTTTGAATATAAATTCGTTGCCTTTAATTCTGGGTGGTATCTTGTATAATATTCCTCTCCGAATACCTGTCGTTTTGTTTTTTCAATATAGTTTTCAACGGTTCTAATATCCTTTTCGTGAATTATTAAGCCCCCCAGTGCAAAGAAGTAGGCTATATCATTGGTCCCTGATGGTTGCCTGGTATTCCCCGATTCGTCCAGAAATAAGAAGTACATCTTATCTCCTGTTTCTTTTAAGAAAGGGTATATCTCAATTATGTCAAGGAGTTCTTATAGCTCAATAATTCTCAAAGCCTTCGGGATGTAAAGGAAAAATTGAATGTGGGAATTGTGTGATGTCCATTCGCAAGGAGCTTCATCTTAAAATTTATCTTATTTCGCAGGAAATTAAGTTCGTATTAAAACTTAAAGGAGGTAAAGATATGAAAAAGACTATTATTGCGGTAATGATTTTTCTTCAGTCCGCTATATTTTCGCAGAGTTTGCCTGTGTTTTTGAAGGCGGATTCGCTGCGTGTATCGAAGATACTGCGTGCGCAGGGAGACACATCAGTGCAGACAGATTTTATACAGCAACTGCAGTTGTCCTGCGTGGAAACTGCCATCGTAGTCGATACGCTTTGTGGACAGGATACCTGTTATGCTTCCAGAGTGGAGACAATTCGTGTAATTCTTTCGAAGGGCGACACTGCCAGAGTCCCCGTCGAAGACGATACTATCATAATTGTGGGCACGGATAAGAATGTTAGATATTTGAATATTCCAGCAATAGACCCCGACCCGAACATCGATGGAGACGAGGTTTTCATCTGGTCTTCGCGGGCAGAGAATTTCTGTGATACATCTTATTTGAGCGATAGACAGACTGTTCTATGTCAATACTGCGGAGTGCGAAGGGTCTTTGAGTTCTGGTATCCTGAAAGTATTGAAACTGCCGTTTTATTGCATCATTTAAGGAGGGTAAGTTATCCCGCCGATGACAGCTGTGCGGAATATTATTCGAAGCAGAACGATGAGTCTTCACCGTTGTTCAGGTTTCAAATAATGGAAAAAAACGCTCCTGTGCGAATTTCCAGCGACGGCGATGAAATACCCATTTCCAATGTGGTTGAAAATATTATTCCTGATGCCAGAAAAAGCCCTTTGTTAAGCGATGTGTTGTTTAATGTAAGATTTAATCCCGAGTCGCTGATTACTGCGCCGGGGAACGATACGGTTATCATTCCGATTGCCGCAATCGACGGAAGCTGGATTGTGCGGTGGAAGTGGCTGTGGGATTTTTTGATGGAATTCAACGAAGATTATACGGGATATGTGCCTTATTGGGATGAAATTCCCTGGGGAGAAGCAGATTTTCGCGATGAGGGGATTTTACAATTTGCTCTTGCCGCACCTGCGCAATATTACCCGACTTATGCAGGAGATACATTGGGAAGTGTGGACAGTATTATCGCCCTTCTTGAAGATGCCGGAATTGCCGACGATAGTTTATATCTTTGTTATCCCACGGATGCCGGCGCAGTGTGGGGATGGTATAAACTGAGGGAAATATTTTACAAGGGATTTTCCACGGATAGTGAACATTGTGCGATTGTCTTTTCCCGCCCGATGGATACATTGTTTACACATTGCGGAAATATTTGCGATAATTCTCATAAGGCATTTTTCTGCGAAGAAGATATAATATGCGATAGCACATCGGGTTTGAGGGCGACGGGAGATTATTATTACAGAGGTTTATGGGCGGATGCACTGCACTTTTATAGCGGTTTTGATATTAGAACGCTGTGTGATATCGGAGTTATACCTTATTCTGTGGAACAGGTTAGAAATGCAGCGCCGAAACTCGTTGTCTATGTAATAGGAGCGGGTTCTGTTCCAAGAATGTGGCTTAACGGTGAGGAAATTATATTATCGCCCGAATATTTTCCATCCTACGGCGACCCGTATGGGTATGTTTATAATGGATATGATACTACAATTACATCTCCGCCGCTTGAATGGGATGATTTGAACGAAGTTGAAATAGAACACATTGCGCCGCTTTCCGATGAAATAGGCGCGCAGGTTATACTTGCGCTGAAATTTGCCGCGCCAGAAACCACTGAATACATTGAACCGGTCAGAGTGGGAGATGAGATTATGATTAACGCCCCGATTTTTCGGGGAACCGCAGTTGCAGATTCAGGGCAGAGCGCAGATACTGCCGATGTGCAGGGAGTGGACTCCACATCGGCGGCAATTGTGATGCAAAAGGTAGATGGTATGTGGCAGGGAGCGAGTTTCTCGCTCGAAAGTGGCAGGATTATCATAAATTTTGAAAACACCATTGATTCTGATAGAAGATGGCGATGGTGGTTTTTTTCAGGAAGCGAATAGGGGGATATAATGTTGCCTAAGCCAATAAATCGCACGACGACATTGTTATACAAATCGGGTCGCCGCAGGAAAATAGATGTTTCCGTGAAGCGCAGATATTTTCCGCATCATACAACAGGGGAACTCGTTCCAATAGTGTGTCAGCCCGATGATAGCAGGGTATTTGGCGGGTATAAATTCGAGGTTCTCAATCACGATTTACTACTGGCATTCGGTCCCGGGGAAAAGCGATTGCCATTTCTGCGAATAAGCGACCCTAAAACAAGCGCAACCTGGGCGCTGTGGATTAAGTCATTTGGTAATTCTAATAATTATATTGAGCCTTTGCTGATTGATAGAACGGAAAACGGCGTGATATGGAAACTTGACGACAGCGCAGAACTTCGCCTCGAAATACTCGGGCACATAATTCGAAAGGTGATAGTTTTGAATAGGCGTCCTTTCTGGAATTCGATTACATTTATCATTGCCCGCGGAGGTGCATCGCTGATAGATGGACTTGCTATTGGCAGGTCGGAAAGACTTCTTATGGCATTCAGGAAAAACGCTCAACTGTTCGACAATCCGCTGTTCTGGTTTTCAAGACCACTGCTGTGGGACAGCAGGAATAGTTGCGCACCGCTCTCAAGTCCTAATATAATGGAACCCGAATACACTATAAAACCTGTCAGAAAAGGCGTCTGGGAATTGCGAATAGATATGGACGCTGACTGGCTCGATAATGCGAAATATCCTGTGTGTATAGACCCGACCATTGTGTTACAACCTGACCCCGCAGAGGGCAAGGACAATTGGTTATATGAACAGACTCCTAATCAAAATCATGGAACAGTAGCATATAAGTGTATTGGCGAGGATACGCATAGCACCTCTGGTCGTGCAATATTAGAATTTGATTTATCAAGCATAATGGGAATGTCTATAATAAGTGCAGATTTGCAATTATATTGGTCAGGAGTACATTCCGACCCTAATTTTGAATTTGCAGCATATCGAATATTGAATGATTGGGAAGAAATGACAAGTAGTTGGAATTACAGAAAGACAGGGGTTTTGTGGACAAATGCGGGTGGTGATATAGATAGCACTCAATATGGAACTACCAGTGGAATGACGGGAGCGACATATAGCCATCAGGATATAAAAGCACTTGTGCAAATGTGGGCTAATGGAACGGCTAATAATGGCTTAATGATAAAACAGACGACAGTGAATAGTGCAGTTTATTGGTGTCATCTATATTTTTCCGATAGTTCGACGCCTTCTTATCGTCCTAAATTGACGATAGAATACGAGGAAGGCGGGATTTTTATTCCGGCAAAACTGGGTGCGCTGGCAGGGAAAGGAATAATAAATCCGCTGGCAACTGGCATTATTATATGATTGATTATGCTTTTGAAGTAAAGAATTTATTGAAAATTGGAGGGATATTATGATATACAAATCTGGGGAACCAATCACATTCGTTGCATTTTATACCGCGAGCGGACAAGCGAAGACGGGACTAACGATAACTGCGAATGTTCATCGAATAGGTTATGGCATCGTCGATAATCCGACGGTTTATGAGAGTTCGGACGGGAATGGAATATATTACTGCACATATACGCCGAACTACGACGGCGCTTATGTGTGTATTTTCAAGACAACTGATTCATCCGTTGACCAGAAGCATCTTGCTGGTATTGCGTTTCGCGGCGTTGCCAATGTGAACAATCTCCCGACGGCATCGGAAATCAACGATACGCTTACATCTTCTCACGGAACGGGTTCGTGGCAGGCGGCGAACATCGAACCGATGCTTCTACGCATCTCCGAAGATGAAATTTCTGCGCTGCTCGATAGGCAGAGCAGAAAGCCCATCAGTCTGTTTCGCGGAGATTCTCTTTCGGCGGAAATTTCCGTCGTCGATGCGGATGGAAACGCAGTTGATTTGACCGATGCTTCGGCGAAGTTCACAGCCCGAGAACGGGAAAACGATTCTTCGGCAGTTATCGAAAAGGCGCTGGAAATTTATGACCCTTCAAACGGGAAGATGCGGCTGACTCTGACATCAACAGATACAAACATCACGCCGAAGTCATATCCGGCGGATATAGAAATCACCTTCGCCGACGGCAGAGTGAAGACCATCTGGAAGGCATATATCGAAGTGAAGTGGGATGTTTCGCGGTAGATTTTTAAACATTTGTTGCGCAGGTGAAAAGAGTTAATATAAATGTATTATCGGTATCTATTGGTGATAATAATGTTTGAACACAATGAGAAAATGCGCAAGATAAATCGCATCATCATTCACTGCACGGCGTCGGATTTTGGCGATGTTGAGACCGTTCGCAAGTGGCATCTTGACAGGGGATTTTCGGATATCGGCTATCATTATCTGATATTGAACGGGCATCGTGCGCCCTTTGGCGAGTATAATCCCGATGACGACGGTCTCGTCGAAGTGGGGCGTCCCTGGTGGAAGATGGGCGCACACACAAAAGGGCAGAATGCAGATTCCATTGGCGTGTGCCTCGTTGGAAATCCCGAATACATCGGTCAACCGGAAATGTGGTTCACGCAGAAGCAATTGCAATCGCTCAAAAAACTCGTCGCCCGCCTGATGAAAGAATTTGACATCCCGCCGGAGCAAATTCACGGGCACAACGAATACGCCCCAAAACTCTGCCCGGGCTTCCGCGTGGAATTGATAAGGCAGTGGTGGGAGTGATTGTCAAATAATTGTCAAGATAAAAATATTTTATTGTCAAATAAAATAATTCAATTATAAATCTCAGTAAATAAAAAAAGACAGCAGTTTTATTGGAAATGTAATGGAAGGTTACTTGCCCCGGTTCCACACAGAAGCGCCCAGAATATTGATGTCAGTGTGCCGATGAGATAGTATTCGGTAAATCTGCGGCTCTCTAATTCCCTGAACCTTGCTATCGACTTTGCGGCGAAAATCCATCCGATTGCCTCAGGATGCCCTCTCAGGGTGAGCAGAAAAATTAACGCCCGTTCCAGATAGCCAATGGCGGCGGAAAGCTTCATCGAACTTGATTTTTCGCCACCCAATTCCGATTCGAGTTCAATTTTCAGCAGCCATTTCATAAATTTCGTCAGTAAATCGCCGCCGACGAGCGCCAGAACAAATAACAGAAATTTTAATGCGTATATTTCCATAAAAATTTTTCGCTCGAACAATGTGCACAGATGAATTTTGTATGTTTTATTCAAAAGTCAAAAAAATTTTTAAAATTGTCAAAAATTCTAAGTTTTTAAAAATCGTGCGCGTGCCACTTCGC
>JAGHAI010000043.1 GCA_021161555.1 bacterium | reverse complement strand
CAATAAGATACATAATTATAATTTGAAATTTAACAGCCTGTATTGGAGACGCGCCCGCAAGAATCATCCCTGTCATTGCGCCGGGAAGATGAATTATTCCAGAAACTTTTACGCTATCAAGACGAGGAATAAGTGCAAGACGCATAGCCGATTTAATAGTGGATGCAGCTGATAATTTTGGTGATTTGCCAAGAGCAAGCATTGCCTCAATTTTATCACGGTTGCTCAAAATACCGTCACGAACCCTAATCATAGTTATTGATGCTGTATTCATTGTATTACCGATGACCATTCCTGATATGGGGATTAAGTACATAGGCTTTGGAGGAATAATTTTTAGTCCGAGAAGAATAATGATGCTTACTATAATACTCAAAAGCATAGCTGATAGTGCGATAGGAAATGGCTTTGGAATGCACTTTGCCCTGCCTGCACTTGTGTATGAACCGACGAGAGTCATCACGATTATCATTCCAGATGTCCAGAGGAAATGATTTTCGGAAAATATGAATTTTAATAAATATCCAACTGCCACAAGCTGGGCAAAGGAACGAATGGTGCATTCTATTATGTCTCGTTCAAGTTTCAGTTTTTCGGCAAGGGATATCCCAAAAGCAATGGAAACAAATGATAGAGACAATAATACATCGAAATATGTCAACATAATGGAGCTCCTTCTAAAATTATTTATAAAAATTATTGAAAATCAAAATCAGATTTTTTTAGCCCAACATTGATGTGAACATTTCTTATTATTACTTCGTTGATAAGTTCATTATTGGCATTGTATTGCTCAAACATAATAGGAAAAAGAGTTGTTTTGTCAATCGTCAATTTTTCCCTGAAAGTGCCATAGAACCGCGATGTATCCACGCTGTCAACCTGCATAATGTATATAGTATCATTTTCTTCAAATGAAACAATGTAATTTCCCGCATAGTATTTCCATCTTTCTATGATATGTCCGATGTGATTTTCATCGAATCGGTGTCCACGAATGGAACGAACCATAGAATTTTCAGGCGAAACGGAAATAGGAATGATGCCAATAAATCCTCCCGACTTTGCGATGACCTTTTTTCTGAGGGGATTATAGATTATTTGCGCGCCCGCATTATCGCCAGATATTATCTTCATCCATATACATTGAGGCTTTTTGAATTTATATTCCGAAATCCTGTGTTGTTCTACTTCTCCCTTTTTAATATATGTTTCCATCTCGCAGGTGCAGTCCAAAATTTCATTCCATCTATGGGACATTTCAGCGAGAATGCTATCTGCAGAAGAGGATGGGATTTTTTGACCATACAGAAGAGAAATGATAAGAAAAATTAGTATTTTGGGTTTGTATTTCATTTTAGTTGTCCAGAGCTTGTTGTGGTTTTCTCGGTAGAAAAAAATATTTGTTTTAAAAAAATTTCCAAATTTGTTTTCAATGTCAAAATAAAATTTGCGTAATTTCGATTGTAAATTATTTTTTACAAAATCTAATTGGAAAATGGAGGTAGAAATGACACAGCAGAAAGGCAGATATCTTTTTACATCGGAAAGCGTGACGGAAGGACATCCCGATAAAATTTGCGACCAGATTTCCGATGCAGTTCTGGATGCGATAATCGGGCAGGATAAGAATGGTCGAGTTGCCTGCGAAGTGTTTACGACAACTGGTCTGGTTCTCGTCGGTGGAGAAATCACAACGACAGCTTATGCCGATGTCCCAGCAATTGCAAGAGAAGTTGTGAAAAATGTCGGATACACTGACCCCCATTGCGGATTTCATTGGGAAAACATTTCTGTGATTACGACCATTGATAAGCAGTCCCCTGATATTGCTATGGGCGTCGATAGAATGGGCGCAGGAGACCAGGGGATTATGTTCGGATATGCCTGCAACGAGACTGAAGAACTTATGCCGATGCCAATCCACCTTGCACACAGGCTTGCGGAAAGGCTTGCGGAAGTCCGCAAGGAAAATATTCTCGACTGGGTGCGCCCCGACGGAAAAACGCAAGTTACCGTGGAATACTTAAACGGTGTGCCTCAAAAGGTGGATGCAATTGTGGTTTCCACACAGCATCATCCCGATATTGACAATGTTGAAATTAAACGGGGAATTTTGAAAGAAGTCATCGAAAAAACTGTGCCAGAAAATATGTTGACCGAAGATACCAAGATATTCGTAAATCCCACCGGAAGGTTTGTGCTCGGTGGTCCTGTTGCGGATACAGGATTGACGGGGAGAAAGATAATCGTGGATACTTATGGCGGGTATGCCCACGCGGGCGGTGGATGTTTTTCGGGAAAAGACCCCACCAAGGTGGACCGTTCCGCATCGTATATGGCGAGGCACATCGCAAAAAATATCGTCGCTGCCGGAATTGCCGATAAGTGTGAAGTCCAACTTTCGTATGCTATTGGCGTTCCTGAACCGATTTCTATATTTGTAGATACCTATGGAACAGGAAAACTTTCCGAAGAGGAGCTCGAAGAGGTAATTCGCGAAAACTTCCCGCTCGACCCGAGAGGAATGATAGATTATTTAGACCTTCTCAGACCTATTTACACCAGGACGGCTGCATACGGGCATTTTGGTCGCGAACTTCCGGAATTCACCTGGGAGAAAACACACAGGGTTGATGACCTGAAGAAATATGTGTGATTTATGCCGAAGGGGAAGTCAAAAACACCACTGATGAAGCAATACTATGCGATTAAGTCGCGTTATCCGGATTCGATTTTGTTCTTTCGGATGGGCGATTTCTACGAGATGTTCGACGACGATGCGAAGATTGCTTCGGAAGTTCTCGGCATAGCGCTCACATCCCGAGACCACGGACTTGGGAAGAGGACGCCGCTGGCGGGAGTCCCATATCATTCCGCAGAACGGTATCTTTCAAAACTGCTGCGTGCAGGTTTCAAGGTTGCCATTTGCGAACAGGTTGAAGACCCGAAATTTGCGAAGGGCATCGTGAAGCGTGATGTCGTTGAAATTATGACGCCGGGAACGATAACGGTCGATTCCGGCGCCGAATCTTTTAAAAATCAATATCTTGTGTCCATTCTGCCCGAAGATGATGGATTTGTGAATATCTGCGCCGTCGATGTGCTGGCGGGCGATTTTTTCACGAGAAGAATTAAATACGACAGAGCGCTCGATGAAATCGCACTGCTCGAACCATCCGAATTTCTCATCCCCGATGATGTTTCCGAAGATTTTTTCAATTTACTGAAAGAGCGCTTTCCCAAAATTCGCATTTCGCTTTTTGAACCTTGGAACTTTGAGCGCAAAAATGCCGAAGAGGTTTTGCTCGAGCATTTCAAGGTTGCTTCGCTCTCGGGTCTTGGAAAATTTTCCGCTGGCGAAATATCGGTGGCGGGCGCGGTGTTAAAATATCTGCGTCAATTGAAGAAGGGAGCACTGCATCACATAAGCACACTGCGAAAAGCTGTGTATGGCGATTTTATGCTCCTCGATGAAGCTACGGTGCGCAACCTCGAACTGATCGCGTCGATTGCCGATGGCTCGAGGTATGGAACTTTGCTGTGGTCAATCGATGAAACTATAACGCCGATGGGCGGAAGGCTCCTGCGCAGGTGGATACTTGCGCCGCTCGTCAATTCTCAAAAAATCAGTCAGCGGCTCGAAGCAGTGCAAACGCTGATTGAATCGGGTTCGTATTTGACCGAACTTCGTGATTTGCTGTCGCAGGTCGGCGATATGGAACGCATCGCCGGAAAAATTGGCAATCACAGGGCAAATCCGCGTGATATGGTCGTTCTGGCGAAAGGATTGAGGATTGTTGAAAAAATCAGGCAGATGAGGATATTTTCCACCGTTCTGCTCGAAGAAATTTACACACATCTCGACCCGCTTCCCGAAATTTGTTCCCGCATTGAGCGAACGATTGTGGATGAGCCACCCGCGCAGATAAATGATGGCGGAATATTGAAATGTGGCGTTTTGCCCGAACTGGATGAATTGAGAAGTCTTCATTCGGATTCGTCTGCGGTATTGAAGAAGATGGAGGAGGAACTGCGCGCCCGCACAGGGATTGAAAAATTGCGTGTGCGGTTCAATAAGGTATTCGGATATTTCATCGAAGTGTCGAGGACGCAGGCGAAAAAAGTTCCTGACGATTTCATTCGAAAGCAGACGCTCGTGAATGCCGAGCGGTTTATCACGCCCGAATTGAAGGAACTGGAATCGAAACTGCTTGCAGCGGACGAGCGAATAAAATACATCGAACGAGAATTTTTTCTGTCGTTTGTGGCGGAACTGTCCGTTCAGGCGAGCAAAATCGCTGATGTCGCTTCTGCGCTGGCGAAAATCGATGTGCTGGCGAACTTTGCATATCTGGCTAAGAAGAAACGATACACCCGCCCCAGAATTACCGATGATGGAGCAATAATCATAAAAGGTGGGCGTCATCCTGTGCTGGAAGATATTCTCGGGCGGAGTGCATTCATCCCCAACGATGTGAAACTCGACCAAAAGCAGCAGATAATTATACTCACCGGCCCAAATATGGCGGGGAAATCAACATTCCTGCGGCAGAACGGTCTTATCGTCCTTATGTCGCAGATGGGATGCTTTGTTCCCGCAGAAGATGCAAGGATAACTCCGGTTGATAGGATTTTCACCCGCGTTGGTGCAACCGATTACATTGCGCGAGGGCAGTCAACTTTTCTCGTGGAAATGCTCGAGGCGGCGAACATACTGCGAAACGCGACGGAAAATTCCCTCGTTCTTCTCGATGAAATCGGCAGAGGAACGAGCACTTATGATGGTCTTTCTATTGCGTGGGCTATTGCGGAATTTCTGCACGATTCGGAAAAACACAGGGCAAAGACAATCTTTGCAACGCATTATCACGAACTCACCGAACTTGCGAACTATCTGCCTCGCGTGGCTAATTTTCAGGTTACGGTGCGCGAAGTGGACGGAAACATATCATTTATGCATACGATTATTCCAGGTGGCTGCGATGATTCCTATGGTATTCAGGTGGCAAGGCTGGCTGGTGTGCCCGATGAAGTAATATCTCGCGCTCGCGAAATCCTCGAAGTCCTCGAAGCAGGCGAAACACCGACGAAATCGATGCGAAGATTGGGTGGAAGAAAGGGCAGGGTGGAGCAATATGGCGCATATCAGATTTCTCTTTTCGACCCCGAATATCACCCGCTTGTCATCGCATTGAAGGAACTGGACATCAACAACATCACGCCGATGCAGGCGCTGAAAATTCTGAGCGAATGGAAGCAAAAGTGGGAAAGATGAGTTCTTACATATAATTAAAAGTACCAAGCGACAACAAGGAGCGACACTGCGGCAGTCCGAAGGCTGGAAGGTGAAGCGGAACGCTTCTTTAATTTTGCTTGAGAGAGGTATTTTTAAGTCGTTTAGACAGGCAGGATTTGAGCGACCAGAATGGGAGCGACATCCAATGCACCGCGAAGCGTGGAGGGTGAAGCCGAAGGCTTGGGGGAAACCTCTTTTGAAAAAGAGGCTTTCCCCCAAACCCCCTTCCAGAAAACTTTTAGCACTGCGAAAAGTGCCGATTTCACAATCGACATTTTTCGCAGAGGCAAAACCTTTTTCTGAAAAAAGTTCTGCGATAAAAACCTTTCAATAATTTTCTCGAAAATTATATCACGAATACCCACTTCGCAACCCACGACTTTAGTCGTGGGATACTTTCATCAATTAGCAATGCAAAATTGTCAATTAGCAATGCAAAATTTCTCTGCGGCGATTTTTGTCAAGTCGTTCAGACAGGCACAATTTGAGCGAACAGGATGGGAGCGACATCCAGCGCACCGCGAAGCGTGGATGGTCAAGCGGAACGCTTGATTTTTATTTTTGTGCTTTGTTCGCTCTGGTTTCCTGCAAAATCTGTTGCGATGAATTTGATTTCGTATTCGCCTGCAGGCAGTTTTCGGGAAATCTTCCAAATTGCTGTGGATGCGCCGACTGCACCGTTCCATCGGAGGTCTAATCTTTTGCCGTCGGGTGTTTTTGCGATGATTGTTCGAGTATCCTGCGGAGCGTATGCGCGCAGTTCCACAGTTTGTCCTGCCTTTGCTTCATCGGGGACGATGGAAACCTTTATCTGTGGCGGCGTAGTATCGACGATGAATTTTTGTCGCTGTTGCCATTGTGTTCCATCTGCGCCGGTTATTGTGATTGTGCATTCGTATTCGCCCTGTTCGATGTGCTGTGGGACGAAGAATCGCGCCTCCCACAGGTTATTTTCCCTGTTTTTCGTGGCGATGATTTGTTCGCCCCACGGGAAATCAACCACCACCTGAATTGCATCGGGTGCATCGACGACGATTTTTGGGTCTCTCGGCTGGATAATTCGTGGACGAAGAACCGCTCTCGGCGCTGCGAGAAATGCCGTATATGGCGTTATGAATGTGAATTTTTTCGACAGCGCAACTATTTCATCGACCCATCTGTCCTTTTCGCCTTCATCGGCGATGCGGCGCAGTAGATAGTTTACTCGTTTCTTTGCCCAGATGCGTGGTATGAAGGAAAGAGAACTATCAATTGTGATTGGTGCTGTGTAATTTTCTCTGCCAGATATTGATATGGAAATTGTGGCGTTCCTGTCGATGTCTTTCAGGGCGAGTGGAATTATGCCCTGCATTCCGCTGCGAAATCGGTATTTTTCGGGAAATTGAGAAATGATTTTTCCGCCTTCGACGGAAATTTTATCGACGGTTACAGGTTTTCTCGTGATGAGTGGAATTATTTTCCTGTCAAGAATTTTAAAAAAATCTTCGCCGGGTGCAATTCTGATGTATTCTCCGCCTGTTTTTTCCGCGATGGATTTCAAAAGTCCTTCCGATACATCTTCGCCAATGGCGATTACATATACTGGAAATTTTTTGTGTTTTTCTATAATAGAAAGTATTTCTTTTTCGCCAATTTCGCCGACGGACGGTACACCGTCAGTTATCAGCACGATATTGCGCTTTTCGTTGTTCTTCGCATCGATTTTCTCATATTCCTTCGATAGTGCAAGAAGCAGATTTGTTCCCCAGCCGGGAGATAACTTTTCGATAAATTTATTAAATTTTTCTATTCGCTGTTTTTGATAAATGCCCTGCGTGTTTTGAAAAAATTCGAAGATTGAATCGTTGAATGCGATGCAGTTGAAATTTTTTGAGATTTGTGTGATTTTTCGTGCGATTGTTAAGATATCGTCTTCGTAATCCGCCACGCTTGCGGAAATGTCGAGCAGAATGTCCACCGATGTTCCCTGTTGTGAAGCGGGTTTTTCTTGAGGGGGAGTGAACAGCGCCATAACATAGGTTATTTCGCCATCGGGATATGCAAATGCAGATAACAGTGGGGAATTTTTAAAAAATTCATATTCTATTGTCAGCGCGGGTGGAAGTGAAAAATCTTTCAATGAAATTTCGCCCTTTGCGGTGCTGTCGTTTCTTTCGAGGGGAATTTCAATTCCCGATATGCTTAATTTTTTAAAATTTGCCCGCCCGAGCAGTTCAACGGAGATTTTCAATCTTTTCAAACTAATTTCGTCCCGAATGTTTTCGGGGGCTAATGGAAGATTGAAGAAGACTTTGTCGTCGATTTCTGGCAGCATTCTGCCGCAGACGATTTCCACTCTTTTCGTGGCGAATTTGTAAATCGGCACAATCTTTGCGGTAAAAATGTTCGCGGATGACGGGAGAAGAATTCCCGGGTCTATTGCTCTTGCGCACAGTTCATCGTATATTTTCACAGCACGCCGCTTTTCCATTATGACGCCCGATATTCTCTGTGGTCCATCCCAGGTGGCAAAGCCAGAAACCTCCATTCCTTCGGGCAGTGTGAATTTCAAAATCCCTTCCTGGTTCCACTTTCTGGGATTGCGAAATATTTCGATGAGTGAAATGGTGGCGTAGTTTTCAAAAATTTTTATGTCGATATTCGCCTCTATCGGTTCGACGGGCAGTTCAGAGATGGATATTTTCTCTCCGGGTCCCGCATTCGGCGGAAAAATTATTGCTATTGGGAATATGGCAGTGGCGAGGAAAATCAGTATCATTATTATGCTTCGATGCACAATTTCCCTCCAGTATTAAAAATGATAGTTGTATTTGTTTGCGAATTCTGCGAGTAGTTTTTCTTTTGCCCTTTCTATGTCTTCGGTCGATAGTTTTTCGCCGCGTGCGAGAATTCTTCTCCACCGGCGGGAAGTTTTTTCCCTGAATAATTCGAGCATTTTCAAGGATGCTATTGCGGTGTCTGCTGCGGAACGAATTTTTTCCATATCGATTTCGTAATCGTCGTCGGAAGCGGAAGCGGCACTCATCGCAGAACCGAGAATTATGTGAATTGCGCCGATTTTTTCCGATGATAATCTTGCGCAGTCGAACAGAAGTCTGCTGCGGTATGCCAGTTCAGAAAGGTCTCCGCCGATGTGGACGAAAATTGTGTCCACAAAGTTGAGGAAGTCATCACATTTGCTTTGACTTCTCTTCCGCAGACGATTTAATTTGTAAATATCGATTCTCAAAAGCACGAGAAACACCAGAGCGGAAAAAGCAGTTATCGGAAAAACATATTGCATAATTAACTCCAATGAATACAGGTTCCATATCTCTAATGCGTGTTCGCCTTATTCGCATTTCGGCGATTTCGCTTTGTTCTGCGACGACAGCAGCGGGTGCGCTTATCACAATTCCGCTTCCCATACCGATTACGATGCAACTTTTCGGCGTATTTCTTTCGGGATTTCTTCTCGGTCCATTGTGGGGCGCGATTTCTCAAGCCGTCTATATAGTTCTCGGGCTGATTGGCTTTCCAGTTTTCGCCGGCGGCAAAGGTGGATTATCCGTTCTCGCATCTCCCACCCCTGGATATCTAATTGCCTTTCCCGCTGCTTCCGCAGTCGCGGGAATTTTTTCAAAAGACGGAAAAATCACATTCAGAACTGCCAGCCTGTCCATCGGTCTGGCGATTTTGATAATTTATGCCTGCGGCGTATCCTATCTGTGGTTCTGGTCAAAATATTTCGCAGGAAAACCGATAACAGTTGGAGCGGCGGTTTCAATAGGTGCTGTTCCGTTTCTGCCGATGGACATTTTCAAAGGTTACCTCGCTGCTGTAATCGTCAGAAAACTGCCGCGCAGGTTTTTCGTCCAGAATAAATTTCAGGCTAAAATCTAATCATTGCCTTCGGGTCGATTTTCCTCAATCTTTCCGCAAGTTCTCTTTCAATTTCCGTTGCAGGTATTTCGATGTCGAATGTTTCGATATCTTCTGAAATCAGAATTTCGCATTTCGTCCTCAATGCGATTGCGATGGAATCGCTCGGTCTTGCATCGACCACATAGGTTTCCACATCTCCGCGTTCTATGTGCAAAAGCGCATAAAATGTGCTGTTTTTCAATCCCGTGATTACAATTCTCTTCAGTTTTGCCCCGAGAGCTGTTATAATATCGACGATGAGGTCGTGTGTCAGCGGGCGCGGAGGAGTTAGTCCAGCGAGAACGAGCGCTATGGAAAACGCTTCCGAACTGCCTATCCAGATAGGTATGATGCGATTGTTGTCCTTGCGCTTGATTATCATAACATATTCATTGTTCTTAACATCCGTTGCGAGAAACGAAAATTCTCCCTGAACCATCTTTCCTCCCGATTGGTTATTGTTATTTTAAAGTAAATCATAATTTTCAATAAACAAGGCTAAAATTTTCGCCTGCGATTTCGCACAGCACATTGCGGAAATCTTCTGGTAATGGAGCAACAAAGTCCATCTTTTCCATCGATGTGGGATGAACGAAGGATAATTTCCAGGCGTGTAGCATCTGTCGCGGTGCTATTTTCAGGAGTTTTTTCGCTCTTTCTCTGAATTGTGGAAAAATTCCGCCGATTCGTTCTTCTCTGCCGCCGTATTCGGGGTCGCCGAAGACATTATGCCCGATGAACTGAGCATGCACCCTTATCTGGTGTGTTCTTCCAGAAAATAGTTTCGCTTCAACGAGGTCGAGAAAATCGAAGCGGGAAATCAGTGTAAATTTTGTCTTCGCCGATTTTCCGTTTGGCACAACAGCGCGCAGTATGGGGTTTTTGGGATGATGACCAATTGGCGCATCGACAATTACCTCGTTTTCCTTCAGATGTCCCCACAGAAGCGCAAGATATTTGCGAGAAATTTCGCGTTTCGATATCATATCTGCCAATTTTAAGTGTGTTTTCGTCTGTTTTGCGATTATCAAAAGCCCCGATGTGTTCTTGTCGAGCCTGTGGACTATGCCCGGTCTAAAATCCCCTCCAACGGAAGAAAGATTTTTCGTGTGGTGAAGAACTGCGTTCAGAAGGGTTCCGCTCCAATTTCCCCGTGCTGGATGCGTTACCATCCCAGGTGGCTTGTTCACCACGATGAGATATTCGTCCTCATAAATCACATCTATTGGAATATCTTCGGGAAGAAGCGGCAGTTTGTTTTCCTGCGGAATTTTGACTATTATCTTTTCGCCGCCGCGGAGTATAAAATTGGGTTTTGTTCCCTTGTCCACGACGATGATGTTTTTCCCTCTGATTAGCTTCTGAATTTGACTCCGTGAAAGACCGAGTCCAAGTTGAACGAGATATACATCTATTCTACAGGGTATTATGTTTTCTGGCACTATTATCTCTTTAATAATCATATTGTTAAGATAATTTAGTATATTTTTTTCGCAAGAATATGTGTAAAATGAGGCTTGAAATTTTTAAAAATTTTACTAAAT
>JAGHAI010000130.1 GCA_021161555.1 bacterium | reverse complement strand
TCGTAGTTCCGAAGAAGCGCATCTTTATTCGAGTATTTCGGAGTAAACCCGAGCAGTTTCTCTGCTTTTTCAATAGAGACAAACGAATCTTTCGAAGCGGTCTTATATACCCATGGATATAGGGGTGACAATTTGAAAAATTCCAGAATTTCGAGAACGAGAACTACAAGGTTCGCAGGAGAACTTTTAATTTTCTTTCCAAAACCTGCTTTATCGAGAACTACCTGATAATCTTCTCGCATAGTTGTGAATTCTTTTGCCCCAATGTTAAATTCGGTATTGACTTTCGATGTATCTTCGAGAGTTGCGGCTAACCAAATCGCTTCACAAAGATCCTCGACATCTAAAAGTTGATACAGATTTTTCCCTCTACCTATCATAGGGAAGGAATGCCCTTCACTTGCCCATTCATAGAAAATTCCAAACACACCGAGCCGCTCTGGTCCTACGAAAGATTTTGGTCGAATCGTAGTTATAACCATTCCTTGCTCCCTAAACCTCTTAACTAACTTCTCACCTTCGATTTTCGTCTCACCATAGGGACCAACACCAACAAGTTTATCGTCTTCATAAAGCGGATGATGGTCGGGAATTCCGTAAACTGCCGTTGAGGAAATATAGATTCCTCGTTTTACTCCGCGCTCTATTGCCGACTCAAAAACATTCTTTGTCCCATCTATGTTAGTTGTGTATATATCCTTTTTGGGATATAGTGGTAAAGCCGCCGCACCGTGCATTACTATATCCACTCCCTCCATAGACTTATCTACCATCGATTTATCACGAACATCACCCAAAATATGCGTGATTTTATCTTTGCAATCTTCGTAGTTGAACGGTCTGATGTCGAGTGAAACAATTTCCTCACCTTTTTCAAGCAAATATCTAATTAGATTGATGCCTAAAAATCCAGAGCCACCTGTTATAAGCCATTTCGCCATAAGTAAACCTCCTTACATCAAAAGGTTATTATCACCAGTTTTCCGTTAGAGAATATACATCGGGTCTGAAAATTTTTAAAAATTTTCTTACTTTTTCGATTTCGAGATATGTGTCGAAGCAGGGTCCATTTGGACGCGATAACAGTATTCCATACACGGGAATTGGATAGACATCGACCATTCCTTCGGACAGGTCTCTTGGACAGGCGACGGCGAGAATCATCGTCGGTCTTGCCTCCATAACAACTCTCCGCGCAACTGTTCCACCTGTGGCGACATAGATTGAAATCCCCGATTTTCCGTGCAAATCTACGAGTTTTCCGAGCGGACATTTGTTGCATTTTCTGCAGTTCTCTATGGACCAGGTAATTTTCCAGGGGCATTTGTGCCATTGAATACAATGCGGGAGGAGAATGAGCAGTCTTTTTGCAGAAAATCTATTTTTTATCGCCTGCGCCCAGAACAGCGCATTTGACACTGCGACGAAACTTTCCCGCAGTTTATCCTTATCCAACCTAAAGATACTCGTTCCGAGAAGATATACAACAGGGGGAAGAATTCTCATCGTAATCTGCGTTTTCCCGTGAGGATATAGTAAATCCATTCCTGTAATCGATGTAAGAGTTATCAGCAGAAGCCCGCCGCCAAGTGTAATTATGGCAATGGCAAAAATTGCGCCGACTATATATGCGGCGGTGTGTGAAATCTGAAAGAGTCTCGGTTCGGCAAGATAGAATGTCGCCATTAAAAAGAGCGCAAGAGTGATATATGCCAGCCAGGAAATCAGGAGAAATGGCGCTTTCCCCCATACTCTTTCGGATGCGATTTCTTCCCTGTTTTGTTCAATGTCTGTGGAATTTGATGTATTTCGATTATTGTTGATGTTTTTTTCATCTATATTGCCGCTGCGGTGAAACACTTTTGCAGAAATTTTTTTAAAAAAATTCTGTGCCAGTGCAACGCCTTTTGGACCTGCCAGCAAAAGCCCCATCCCAGCCATTCCCCAGGTTATTGCATAGATTATCGTTGCGATGAACATATATTTAGGATTTTCATATTTCGCCGAAAGGTAGCCACCTATGAGAAAACCGACCCAGCCAAGCGGAGGGTTTATTATCAGCAATGCCACACCCGACCAGAATGCGGTTTTGCTTGACCTGATTTTTAAAAGGATGCCTTTCATCGCTTTCGTTATCATATATCAATAAAGTGATTTGCAGTCAAAATTTTTCAAAAATGTTTCGATGATTTTTAAAAGATTATTTGATGCTCTTTCTGCGGCGGTCAGCACTTCGCTGTGATTTGACGATGTCCCTGCGCGATTTGTGACTATCGAAAGTCCCGCGCATTTAATTCCATTTCTGTTCGCTGCATATACTTCAGGAGCAGTTGACATTCCGACGACTGTCGCGCCGATGCGACGCAGCATTTCCACTTCGGCAGGTGTCTCATAACCTGGTCCGGTCACTGCGGCATAAGTTCCGTTGGTGAATATGTAAATATTCGATTTCAAGGCGGAGTTCAATATAGCGTCGCTCAATTTGTCGTGAAATGGCTTATATAATTTATGTCGAATTGAACTGTGCCTATAATAGAGCGAATACTTTCCCTGAAAGTTTAATATATCTGATAGCAGAACGATGTCGCCAGGTCTAAGACTTTTATCTATTCCGCCGACTGCGCTTGTAAAAATTCCGATTTTTGCACCGAGATGTGTGAACATTTCTGATATGAACATCGGCGCTGAAAAATCACCTTCGTAAATGTGTTTCCTGCCGAACAATATCGCAACCGCAGTTTTCAATGCCCCATATTTTCCAAAGACTAATCTTCCGCGGTGTCCTGCCACTGTCGGCGGCGGAAAGCCCCTTATCTCCACCGTGGAAATCTCAACGGCATCGCTCATATCATCCACAAGCGGCGATATATCTATTCCCGAACCCAAAACGAAAAATATTTCCGGAAGAATTTTTAATTTTTTTAAAAATTCTGCCGCTTCCTTTGCATTTTGATTTTGCATAGTTATCTCTTCAGAATGTGATTATTATCTGTGCTTCAACACCCTTAAATGCCTCTTCATATCGGCATACTCCGCCCGAACAGGTGAATCCTCCCGGTCTTTTGCCGTATCCGAGGCGAATTTTCGTCTTTTTTATTACATCGACATCGGCAAAGCCGCGAGCGAAGTTTTCATCCTCTATTTCGCCGCCTTCAACACCGAGCGTCATATATGGAGAGTACGATATGGAAAATGTTCCCGCGATATTTTTAAAATCCTCTTCATTTTGAAATTCTGCTATGAGATTGAAGGCGAGCAGAGTCCAATCTGGTTCCCACATAATGTCTGCAATCGGTGTGATGTATGTTTCATCGCCGTCTATTTTGTATTCCAGCGCGCCCTTTGCAGTGAAAGTTTCGTTATCATTCAAAAATTCGAGTTCGCCCCAGAACTGGTTAAAGGCATTTGTGCCGTCGTGATTGTTGGCATATCCGTAGAAAAATTCGCTCGAAAGATTGGACGAAAACTGCCCGTTGAATGTGAAAGCATAGCCGGTTTCATCCTTTGGATTGAGTTCGTGGTAATGTCTGCCTGAAAACGTGTAATATGGTTCTTTTATGAGCGTCGGCGGATTATTGTATTGAGCCTGTGTATTTCTTACGGCGAATTCATCGTAGTCTTTGTATTCGCCCATCAGTGAGAACAGCCCGAACATCAACGCTCCCGAAAGATAGAGAGCCTTTCCCTCCTTTTCAAGTCCGCCCAGCGGCTTTTTATATCCATATTCTCCATAAAAAGATAGAAAGTCAAAGTCTATGCCGCCAAATGCACCAAAGACTTCCTGCGGATAATTTGGCTCATTCGGAATGACCTTTGCATATTCAATTCCCGAAGAGATTTTCCAGGGCGATAAGGTGATTTCCCCACCACGAACGATTGCGTTTTCGTCCCATCCTGCGATGCCGTTGAATCCTGTGATTTCTATATATGGCAGCCGCAGCAGAAAATTTGCTCCATCGCAGTGATGGTCAATTTGAATATCCTCGCGCTCAAAAAGGTCTAATATAACTCCCTGCCCGAGAGTTTGTGTGAAACTTCCCGCGGTTAGTTCGAGCATTTCCGAATAGAAACTGAACCAGTATTGCGATATGTATGCCCGGGACGAATCAGAGGAAGAGATTTCCGAATATCTCGGTGGTTCCTGCGCCCAGAACAAAATTCCTGCCGAAAAGTCGCCGAAGTCGAGGGACATCCAGGTGCGGTTTTCAAAGTGCGATTTCCCTTCCAATGCACCGCGATAGTCGAGCCAATTCCTTGCCGTGAGCGACTGTCCGAACAGAAGGGAAGATAAAATTAGCGAAATGATAAAACTTTTCATAAAAAATTCTCCTCAAATTTATTATAATTTAAAATTTATAAAAAAATCTTCCGTTTGACAATGTTAATGAAAAAATATTTCGTTGCCAAAAT
>JAGHAI010000068.1 GCA_021161555.1 bacterium | reverse complement strand
GCGGCAGGCTCAATTTTGAAGAGGGAACGGCGAGGTTAAATGGCTTAAAACCATACCACGAAGTGCTTGCGAATGCAGATAGAATTGTGATAACCGCCTGTGGCACCAGTTGGCATGCAGGACTTATCGGTGAATATCTGATTGAAGAAATAGCGAGAATTCCAGTGGAAACTGAATACGCATCAGAATTCCGCTATCGCAGTCCCATCCTAAATGAAAGAACTCCCGTGATTGTCATAAGTCAATCTGGCGAAACTGCGGATACTCTTGCCGCACTGCGCGAGGCGAAAAGGCACAATTCCCCCGTGTTCGGCATCGTAAATGTTGTCGGCTCAACGATTGCCAGAGAAACCGACGCGGGCGTGTATATCCATGCAGGACCGGAAATCGGAGTCGCTTCCACAAAGGCATTTACATCGCAGGTCACCGTTCTCTCTCAATTAGCGATTATGCTCGGAAGAATGAAAGGTCTTCCCGGAGAAGTCGGCAGAAGATTGATAAATGAACTCAGCCACGTTCCCGAAAAGGTGGAAAAGATATTTGATGCCGAAAGGAAATATGAAAATATAAAGGAGATAGCAGAAAAATTTTACAATCATACGAACTTTCTCTATCTGGGGCGCAGTTATAATTTTCCCGTCGCGCTGGAAGGCGCATTGAAGTTGAAGGAAATATCATACATCCACGCGGAAGGGTATCCTGCCGCAGAAATGAAACACGGTCCCATCGCGCTTATCGATGAAAATATGCCCGTCGTGTTCATTGCCACAGACGACCCATTATATCAGAAAATAGTGAGCAACATCGAAGAGGTCCGTTCGCGCGGGGGAAAAGTCATCGTCATCGCAACCGAAGGAAATACCGAAATTGAAAAACTCGCCGAGCATATAATCTATGTGCCTCAGTCGGAATATATGTTCACACCGCTGTTGTCCGTCATTCCACTTCAGTTGTTGGCATACTACATAGCAGTTATGCGCGGCTGTGATGTCGACCAGCCCCGAAACCTTGCGAAAAGTGTGACAGTCGAGTAAAATGGGAGGAAAAAATGTGCCTTGCCATACCTGGAAAAATAGTTGAAATCGATGGAACAAACGCAATTATCGATTACGGTGGCATCCGGAAAAAGGCGTCAATTTTGGTTATGCCCGATGCCGCAGTTGGAGATATGGTCATCGTTCACGCAGGGTTTGTAATATCAAAAATCGATGAGAAAGAGGCGCAAAAGACACTTTCTGTTTTCCGCACAATCGATGAAATAAGATGATAGGACTTTTTTGCATATCAATTGATTTGAACATTCAGTGTTTAAGGAGAAATAAATCATTACATTAACTTTATTCGAGTATGCGTAACGGGAAGAGATACATAATCTTTGTATGCACGGGGAACAGCTGCCGCAGTCCGATGGCAGAGGGAATTGCGCGAAAAATCTTTGGCGAATATAATTTGCCAATCGAGGTTAATTCTTTCGGCACTCTTGACCTTGGCGGAAGCCCGCCTTCTGAATTGGTGCAAAGAGTGTGCGCGAGAAATGGCATCGATATTTCTTCACACCGGTCTCAAATATTGGATAAAAAATCTGCCGAAGAAGCCGATGTAATTCTGACGATGGAAAGTGCGCACATATTCTGGATTAGCGAGCATTTGGGTTCGGATGTCGCTCAAAAGGCAATTTTGCTCACAAACTACGGCATAGAAAAACAGAATGTCGAGGAAGACATTGAAATTCCCGACCCGCTTGGAACCGCAATCGACTTCCACGAAATCGTTTTCGATATGTTAAAATCCGAGATTGAACGCATAGCGAGATTGGAGAGGGAAAAGATAAGCTAATTTACGGCAATTCCACAAAGCGAGCTACTTTCACATTATGCAATTTATTGAACCAGAATTTCTCGAACGATTTTTTTCTTCTTGAGAACATCAGGAGAAACTTTATGAATTTCCACGATTCGCAAGGACACCTTTTGGCCTTGTTCTATTCTCCAAAGAAAAATCAGGCAATCAGGAAAAGGTAAATCCCGTAGTAGAATTTTATCACCATCGAAGATGGACGACTTGTAGTTCCTCTTTGTATGTGTTCTGCCTATATCCCACGACTGAAATCGTGGGTTGCATTGCTTCTATCTCCCTGCGGAGAAACCCCTCATCCGTCCCTTCGGGACACCTTCTCCCGATGGGAGAAGGCAGGCGTTCGCCTGTTTTCCGTGGATTGTGTTCCCACGACTAAAGTCGTGGGTTGCATTCTCACCGATTGACGAGTCATCCCTTTCTCCCTGGGGAGAAAGGAGTTAGAGGATAGAGGGGGGTTCACTTTTCAACTCGGGCAGCCGCTTTGGAGGGGAACGCCCTATCTTCCCACGACTAAAGTCGTGGGTTGCATTGGACTCGCGACTGCCATATAAAAACCTTTCTGCACCGCCTTTTATTTTTCGCCCACTCTTAACAAAACCAGACCCATCCCAGACCGAGGATGGGTCTTATTTGCTATTTTACTTCAACGGAACGCAGCAGCAGTAGCTGTGTTTGTTGTCTATAGTGTGTTGTGGTGTTGCTATATATATGTCCCTGCATTGAGGCTCATTACAGAGATACATACTGTAACGACCACTTCCGTCAGGTACCAAACCAGCTGTCCAGTAAAGGGTCACATCTGTACCGGTTTGAGATGAGTAAGACCATAATTCAGACACAGTGCAGAGTCTCCCCCCCAAATCTTCGCAGGCGGCTTCCGCCGCATACCATGGGTCCTGCCAATTTGTAGTCGGTTGAGTAACACAGAAATTGTAAGGGACTGCTGTGTGGTCGGTCACCTCAATCCAGGACAGGTTGCCAGAGGAAGGCAATTCATTGCAGGAGGAGACCAAACCCCTAATTCGGGAACTTGTGCCCTCGGGTCCAAGGCGGAAATCCTGCTTTTGCAAAGAACCAGAAGCATAATCCGCCGTATCCGCGTAAATTGAGCGGAATGCAAAACTGACGGGGGCAAGTTTTTCGCGAGGAGACATCTCTCCATCGGAGCCTACTTCAAGCGTTATCCAATAAGGGCGGTCAAATTTGAGCGTGTCGCCTCGGCTAGTGTCCTCATCCTCAGTATCACCTGTTAAACTCAAATTGAGTTGCACATCGAACAAGCCATTAGTCACCGTTACAGTTTTCTTCTGATGCCAGATGGGGCTTCCGCCAGTTTCGACAGCATAAATTCTAAAATCGATGGTATAATTGCCATCGAGAGCGACACCGCTGGAATTCGTCAGTTTCGCCTGATAATTCATTATCCTCGGCGGGTCAGCAAATACCACCGCCGAAAACAAAAGCGCAAGAACCACCGCAAATGTTGTTTTGTGTGTCATAACGACCTCCTTGTTTGGTTGTTTAACTTTCCACCTGTTCGCATTAGTTGTCCCACGCCTAAGGTCGTGGGTTGCATTGTTTCCCTATCCCTACGGGGAAAGCCCCTCATCCGTCCCTTCGGGACACCTTCTCCCGATGGGAGAAGGCAGGCGTTCGCCTGTTTTCCGTGGATTGTGTTCCCACGACTAAAGTCGTGGGTTGCATTCTC
>JAGHAI010000064.1 GCA_021161555.1 bacterium | reverse complement strand
ATTTAACATCGTATAAATTCGCAAGCGACACATCTAATCCAATGCACCAATTGGGAGCATCTGAATTATGGATAGAATAAATTTTTTAGTTTTCTATGCTGATAATTTCACTTACAGGGATAGTTCTATCATTTCGCCGAGCGGGGTAATCCATTTGTTGCCTTGCGGGATGAGGAGTTCTTCTCGAACATATCTTCCCGATGCAATTTTGAGTTCGTCAATTCCTGCAATTTTTAAAAATTCGGTGGGTCGTCCGCTTCCGCTGTCGCCCGCGGAAAGGAGCATTTTTAATTCCGAGCCAGAATCAATTTGTCGAACAGACCACCCAAGCAAAAGTGGGCGGATGTTTATCATCTTATTGTGTCTTTTGTATTCGATTTCCCTTTTGCCCTCGATTTTCTTCATTATGGATGTGATTTTTTCGGCATCTACCGGGATTTCGCACCGCCAGAGCGCTGCCTTCACAAGATTTTGCATCGGCTTTGGTTTTTTCGGCAGCGGGCGATATTCGAGCATCGCAAATCCCGATGGCATTATACTGGCAAGGTGTTTAAAATGTTCGTTAGATGTGCTTCCATTCAGGAAAATGTCAATATATTCGGCTTTGCTTTCAAAGCCAAGAGGTAGAGGTGGAGAAAATGATAATCTGGGTCTTGTATGGAATCCTTCTGTAAAGGCAATTGGGAATTTTGCCCGGCGGAGCATTCTCTCCCAGATACGCATAACATCGAGATGTCCCAGAAATCGTGTATCGCCAGTTCGGGAATATTTTATCCTCACAAGTGGCGCGGCGATTGGCATTTTTTTTATTTGTTCTCGTCTTGTGCGCCTGCCGTAGCGCATATCCCGACTATCCGATGGCACTTTTTCAGGGGATATAGATTCACCTTTCGCAAGAACCTGCGGCGGAACATCGCAGAAACCACATTTTTCGCAATCTCGTTCCCAACAGGGCGGAGTTATCTTTTCCCCGTATGCAAGTTCCCGTTCTCGAAGCAAAAATTCACGCTTTATTCCTTTGTCCACAATATCCCAGGGAAGAGCATCGTTTTCGTCTATCGATGCGAAAAAATCCTGCGGAGCAAGGCCTGTTTTCTCCATAGCCTCAAAGAACAAATCGGGTTTAAAATGTTCTCCCCAGGCGGAATATATGGCTCCGCGCTGCCAGGTCCTATGTATAACTTCGCCAATTCTCCTATCTCCGCGGGAAATGATGGTTTCAATCGCAGATATTCTCGGGTCTCGCGCCGAAATTTCTATCCTTTTAGGTGTGTTGCGAATTATTATCTCCTCGCGACGTGCCAGCTCAGCTATTCCCAAAAATCTTTCCCACTGGAACGGAGTGTGAGGCTTTGGAACGAAGGGAGAAATCGTAACTTTCACTCTGGCGCTAAATTTTTTAGCAATGCCGCCAATTCTCTGCAACATATCCACTATGCCGAAGACATCATCGTCGGTTTCGGTGGGAAGACCGACCATAAAATAGAGTTTTACATTTTTCCACTTTTTCAAAAGAGCATCCTCAATTGTGGAAAATAATTTTTCTTCATCGAGCGGTTTGTTTATGACGGAGCGAAGGCGCTCTGTTCCCGCTTCAGGAGCAAATGTTAAACCCATCTTGCGGTTTTCTCCGATGACATCGAGCACGCCTTCGCCAAGCTGGTCAATTCGAAGGGACGGAAGCGAAAATTTCACCCGCTCCGAACGAACATATTTGTCCATAAGGACGATGAAGTCAGAAATTGCAGTGTAATCTGTGGCGGACAGCGAAAGAACGCCAACTTCGTCCCATCCTGTTTTTTTCTCGTTTTCTCGCAGTTCTTCAAAAATTTCTGCGGGTTTTCTTTCCCGAAGCGGACGATAGATAAAACTCGCCTGACAGAAGCGGCATCCTCGCCCGCAGCCGCGATTCATCTCCGCACGAAGACGATTATGAACCACCTCTATAAAGGGAACTATCGGCGGACGCGGATAAAATGAATCCTTCAGCATCGGAACAATCGCAGCGCGAACGGGAAATCGTGCGCCTTCCTTCACATCGAAGCCAGAAAATTTTTTGCCTTCGTATTTGGGTTCATAAAGTGAGGGAACATATACGCCATCTAGCGATGCTAAATTTCTCAATATACTTTTCTTCGGCTCGCAGGAATCGATTGATTTTTTGATTGACAGAAGCACATCCACGAAGCCGGCTTCTGCATCGCCGATGAAAAATGCATCGAAGAAAATAGCCATAGGTTCGGGCGCAAAAGCCCCCGTGCCGCCTGCTATTATTATGGGAAAATTTTCACCCCGTTCCGCCGCAAGGACTGGAATTTCCGCAAGTGCCAGCATTTCAAGGACATTCGTATATGAAAGTTCACTTTCGAGCGTGAAGCCGATTACATCGAAATTTTTAAGTGGCGTTCTGGTTTCGAGTGAAAAAAGCGGAATTTTTTCTGCGCGAAGAATCTTTCTGAAATCGTCGGCGGGCATATAAACTCTTTCGCACAGGAGTTCGTCAACGCTGTTTACGATGTGATATATGATTTGCCCGCCGAGATGACTCGCGCCGATTTCGTATTGTTCTGGAAATGCAAGCGCAAATTTCAATCTGCCGCTGTGTTCCTTGACTATGGAACCTTCCTCTCCGCCGATGTATCTTGCTGGCTTTTCGACAAGTGGGAGAAAAGAGTATATTTTCTTCTGGATATTCATAGCGAGTTAAAATTACAGGTAATTCTCAATTATCTCTTCGAGTTTTTCGCACTCTGTGATGTGCGAATATTTTTCCCGTGCTGTTTGTTTTGCCAGCGAGGCAATTTTATTCACCTCGTCTTCGTTGGCGACCATCCATTTGATTTTTTCGAAAAATTTCTCCTCGTCATCCGGCGGATATATAAACCCCAATCTTCCGTGTTCGAGTATCTCCGGAGTCCCGCCGGAGTCTGTGGCGATAATGGGAAGTCCGAAAATCATCGCTTCGATTGTGACCGTGCCGTAAGTTTCCCCTTTCGATGGAAGGGCAAATATGTCTATTGCGCGATAGAAAATTTCCACATCCTTCCTGAACGGACGAAAGAAGACATTTTTATCGAGATTTAATTCGTGTGTTCTTCTTTTGATGAAGTTGAAAAATGCTTCGCCTTCGTCCTTCGTGGGTTCGCCGACAATCAGAAGATTTAAGTTCATTCCGCCGTCGCGCAGTTTTCGCAGCGCCTCTATTGAGAACAGTTGACCTTTCAACGGGTCAATTCTCCCGATTACGCCAATTATTTTTCCGCTGTCGGGAACATTTAAAATCCTTCTGGCATTGCTTCGGGAAATTTTTTTGCCGATAAGCTTTTCCACATCGACGCCGAGTGGAACGATGTGGATTTTTTTCGCGTCGAAGCGAGTTTTTTTCACCACCTGATTTGCCAGTAATTTTAAAGGTGAAATCCAGGCATCGATGGCGGAAAACCTGATGGTGTGAAGGAAATCTCGCTTGTTAACTCCAATTTGCATAGCCTGTTGATAGATGACTTTTACATTAAAAATTCTCTTCACAAGCGCCGCTATGCTTATGTCCCGCGTGTCCCTTATCCACAGCAGGTTTATCCTGTTTCGTTTCAATATCCTTTCGACTCGCAGAGCATTGACGATATCGCAGTATTTAAAATTTCTGCGAATGTTTATGACATTGAGGGATTTTCTCCGTGCTTCTGTATCGATGGGCGAATTTTCCACGCACAGCACAGTCGTTTTCCAGCCCCTTTGTGAAAGCCATTTCGCCCGGCGTAAGAGGTTCATTTCCAGTCCACCCCAGGCAAGTGAACTGCAATAAAACCCTATTCCTGCCGAATTTTTATTCATAGTCCGAACTTGACATTTCAATTAGTTCAGACCATCGGCCTTTGGCAAGTATAAATTTGCTTTGATTTTGTGCTGCGAGTAATAAATTATGTCAAATTTTTTGGGATACTATGATGACAGATTGCGAAAAAAAGACGCTGAAATTGCATCTTCTCTTTTCCTTTTTCAACGGCAGTTCTATGGGGGTCACCTGGTCGCTTTATGAAGTGGTTGCCAGAAAGGCGCTTGGTGCATCGGCATTTCAGATTACTTTGCTGGTGATGGGATTGCCCTTTGCCTGGCTGCTTTCTTCGGTTTTCACAAACGCAATGCAGACACAGAAGAGTTATCGTCCCTTTTTAATTGGCGCAGGAATGGTGAGAATGGCAGCGATGTCGGGAATGTTCTGGGTGCATTCTCCGTGGCAATATCTCGCTTTGATGGTGGCATATCTCGTTCCGCTTGGCGTCATAAATCCCGCGCAAAATTTCGTTCTTGCGCGCAACTATCCCGATGAACATCGCGGCGCCTGGTTTGGCATAGCGACTTCCGTGACAAACGGAATGAGTCTCATAACCGCAATACTTGGCGGAGCTCTGCTCGATGTAAATCAGCAGTGGTTCAGGCCTATTTTCTTCGCAGTGGGAACGCTCGGCGCTGTGGCAAGTTTCATCCTTGCCTCAATTCCTGTTCCACGACGAGAAACACTTGAGCGCTGGGAAAATCCCGTGAAAAAAATATTTCACATTTTCAAGAAGGATAAAAAATTCTGGATTTTCGAGCGCAATTTCTTCATATACGGCTGCGGATTTCTAATTTTGTCGCCTGTGATACCGCTCTTTATGGTCGATGCGCTGGGAATGACCTACAAGGAAATTTCTTTCGCCCGCGGGGTTCTCGGTGTGCTTGGCGTGATTGTCTTTTCCCCGTTCACAGGAAGATTTATGGACAAACACAATCCATTTGTGTATGCAGGTAAAATTTTTGCACTGCTTGCCTTATTCCCTGTGATGCTTTTTGTAGGTGGTTTTGCAGGAAAGTCCGCAGTGTATGGTGCATACATTCTCTATTCCCTTGCGATGGCAGGAATTACAATCGTGTGGAATATCGGCTCAATTTTCTTCGCGCAGAAGGATTCCGAAGCGACTTATCAGTCCATTCACATCACAATGACGGGTGTTCGTGGGCTAATCGCGCCCCTGTTCGGATTTATGGCAATGCATTTCTTTGGATATTACACCGCCTTTGTCCTTTCATTTGTTCTTTTCATCACTGCATCTACTATGATGGTGCACGCAGCGAAGACAAATGCAGATTGAAATCGTCGGACGACAGCATATCATCCATCGACTTTTCAGCGTATAGAAAGGCATCCTCAATTGAAAATCCATCGGAAAGATATTTTGCGAGAGCGGAGGAGAACATACATCCCGTTCCGCGAATGTTTTTGTCCAATCTTTTTCTGCGATATTTTCGCAGAGTTCCATCGGCGAGAACAAGGACATCGGTTATGTCGTTGCCTCTGTCGTGTCCGCCTTTAATCACCATTCCAGAGACATCATAGGATTTGCATATTTTTGTGCATTCATCGAAAAAGTTATGAGAATGTCGGCGGATTTTGAAAAAAAATTCCGCTTCGGGAATGTTGGGCGTTATTATTGTCGCGATTTCTGCAATTTTTTCAAAAACTTGCCTTTCCTGCTGCTTGAACATAAGTGGTTTTCCATCGGAACTGGATAGCACGGGGTCATATGCGATGGGGATGTTCGCATCGATAAAATATTTTTTCACGATTGAGGCGGTTTTTTCATCAGGAATCATCCCTATTTTCACGCCATCGGGCGGATTTTTATCGAGCAGTGTCATAAGCATTTTTTCAAAAAAGTCGCTATCTACCGGGATAAATCCATCGTTGATTTGAAAATTTTGCGCCGTCAGTGCCGCTGGAATAGCCACAGGGTAGCTGCCAAGATGACGAATGACCTGCGCATCTCTTAAAATCCCCGCCTTGCCGGACGGGTCAAAGCCCGCGAGAACGAGAACTTTTGAAACTTTCGATTTCTTCATAGCGAAAATTTTTATTTTAATTAGAATAAACAGATGTTCAGCAATTTTGACAGCGAAAATTTTTAATGGAATTGAAAAAATTTTTCAAGAAATATTTTCGTCCGTGCGACCTGATTGTGGTTGCGGTGGTTCTTGCGGCAGGATTTTCGCCCGTGTATGTGCATTCGGGCGGAAAAGCGGAAAAATTTTCCATCATTGTCGGCGGAATTGAAAAAATTTCCATTCCCGCAGATGCCGATACGATAATAACAATCAGCGCTCCGCTGGGTCCTGTGAAGATAGAAATTGCTGATGGAAAGGCGCGGGTTGTGGAATCGAGTTGTCCGCATAAGATATGCGTTCGTTCTGGCGCAATAAGTCGTTCAGGGCAGGCGATTGCCTGCGTTCCAAATCGATTGATGGTGATAGCAAAAGGCTCGGAAGAGAAAGAAAAATATGATGCAATTTTACGATGATAAGGATATTCCCAGGGCGAGGAAAATCTCATACCTGGCGCTGTTCACTGCTCTGGCACTCGTTATATGGATAGTGGAAGAATTTTTCCCCAAGCCTGTGCCGTGGTTGAAGCCAGGATTTTCGTATATTGTCGTTATCGCGGCGATGGAGGTTCTGGGTGTATTCGACGCCTTCGTTGTGGCAATTGTTCGGGTAATAATAGGTTCACTTTTGTTCGGAAGGTTGTTTTCGCCGTCGTTTCTTCTTTCAATTTCGGGAACAGTTTCTGCGCTCGTCGTGATGTCGCTTCTGTTCCCGTTGCGAAAAAAATATTTGTCGCTCGCTGGAATAAGCATCGCGGGGGCATTTGCACACATTTCGGCACAGATTTTTGTGGCTGGTGCGCTGTTCTATCGTCCCGATGCGGTGTTGTGGTTTCTCCCTCCGATGACGATATGGACGATTTTCGCAGGCGCAGTCGTGGGCATAATAACAATCATAATTCTGGAAAAATTTAAGGCAGTGCAAAAAGTATCGGATGTGAATGCTACATTAT
>JAGHAI010000123.1 GCA_021161555.1 bacterium | reverse complement strand
GAGATAAAGTGAGTAGAATATGGGCATTGGGAGTGATGCTGATTTTGGTTCTCGTTCTGTTTGGGAATTTTATCTTTTCCGACAAAATGCTGTTTGGAACGGATTTTGTTGATATTGGATATTATGAAGTTGAGTATTACCACGATTTTATCGTGGAAAATCATTCTTTTCCGCTGTGGGACCCTCATATTCACGGCGGACTGCCCTTCGTAGAAGGGATGCACGGCGCAATATTTTTCCCGCTGACTGTTCCACTTCGTCTTCTACTGCCTCCTCATCGTTCTTTTGGGCTGTCTGAGGTTCTGTATATTTTGCTTGCGGGATGGTTTATGTATCTTCTATTGCGGTATTATCGACTTGGACGGGGAGCATCTTTCCTGGGCGGATTGGCATATATGCTGAATCCTATAATCATATCATTGCTCTATGCGGGGCATGATGGCAAAATTTCCGTGATGGCTCTGCTGCCTTTTCTGGTGTGGTTGCTCGAACGAGCGATGGCAAAGAAAAGGGTGCGTGACTTCTTATTCTTCTCGCTTGGATATGCTCTGTTGATATTAACAGTTCATTTGCATGTAGTTTATTTTGCATCCTGGTTGCTCGGTGCTATTTTCCTGTTCAGACTCATAAGAGGAATTGTCATCAAGCAATATTCTGTAAAAAAATCCATCGTGTATCTATTGCTCTTTGTGATGGCGATAGTTCTTGGGCTTGGCATCACAACATTTCAGATATATCCGCCGTATAAATATCTCGGCAATTATTCCGTGAGAACTGCTATCACCGAACAGCACGGAATACAATTTTCAAATTCCTGGCGGCTTAATTTAGAGGGGCTTGTATCCACAGTATTTCCAGATTTTGTTGGAATCGACCTCGGCAAAAGACAGACATACTGGGGAAGAAATGTGTTTCGCCTGAACTCTATGTATCTCGGATTGTTATCGGTTATTCTGGCTATTGCTGCATTGTTTGCATTGAAGAAACCTATACTTAAGTTTTTAGCAGGATATTCACTGTTTGCCATAACATATTCTCTGGGAACGCAAACGCCTTTGTTCTATATATACTATTACCTCATTCCGCAGGTTAAAAAATTTCGCGGTCCCGAGATGTTATTTTTCTTCGTTCCCTTCGCAGTTGTAATCGGGATGGCATTTGCGATTGATTATGCCATAAAATATGCCAGTGAAGACCACAATGAGCAGAAGCATATAAAATCTAAGGGGAAAATTCCGAAGAAGAAATCAAAAAATCCTGCCTTATTCAGGTGGATATTGTGGACTGCGCTTGGTAGCACTGCGGTTCTTTTGATTTTGAGCATTATCGGTAAACCGCTTGGTATATGGTGGCTGAAGACAGCACCGAACTTTCAAAATGTCAATATCCAGTCGAAGATGGCGGCATTGAACAGGAATTTCCCTATCTTTCTTCGCAGTGCCTGGATTGCTATGTTTCTCTCCTGGACTGCTGCGGGAATACTACTCTGGCGAATGAAGACGAAGAAACTTGCCACAGCAGCTGTTGTATCAATTCTGGCAATAATTGTGATTGTGGACCTGTGGAGAATTGATAAGCCTTTTGTCGTTCCCGTCGATATGGAAAAATATTTTCCAAAACCGCCTGTGGTTGATTATTTGAAGGAACAATGGGACGGTCGTGGTCCATTCAGAACGCTATGTCTTCCACAGACGATGTCATACACTCATCTTGCTTCATTTGGGCTCGATGCGGTTACTTTTTCGGAACTTCACGGAAACCAGTTGCGCTGGTATGATGAGTTCACCGGAAGACATCAGCAGCCGCAGAACATACAGAAATATTTCAATTTCTGGGACATTTTGAACATTGAATATGTTCTTTCGCCTCAGCAGCTGAATATGGATAATCTCGTTTTCATCGGTCGATATGGGAATTTCTGGCTATATAGAAATCCTTTCGCATTTCCACGGGCTCGTTCATTTCATAAGTGGGAAACCACATCGCACGATGCGGCGTTGCAGAAGTTGAAATCGCCGTTTTTCATCCAGGATTCGATAAGCAATTATCAAAACACACTTCTCATCGAAGGCAAACCTGATATTTCCATTCCTGCTTACGATTCTACATCTGTTAGATATGCTGTTGGCAAAGTTGTCGATAACAGGGATGACGATTTCTATGTGGAAATAGATATGCCTCGGGATGGTTTTCTGTTCGTCTCGCAGAACTGGTATCCTGAATGGAGTGCTGAAGAAAATGACAAGCAGTTACCCATTTTCCGCGCCGATTACTCTTTTATGGCGGTTCCGCTTGAACGAGGAAGTCATAAAGTCCACTTCTATTATCAAGCTGCGCTGCTCAAAAAAGATATTATAATAAGTATTGTTTTTGGAGTTATATTGTTTGTTGTTTTAGTAATATCGGTATTTTTTGGAAAAACCAAAGAAAGGGATGGAACAAAAAATGAAAAACGAGACAAAAACAGAAGATAGGAAATTTTTTGAAAAAGAATATTATAATCAAACAGATTATTTTGATAAACAAAGTGATGTGTTTTTGAACTTAAACAGCCGATTTCAAAGATATAGGATAAAAAATGTTCTTTCGATTTACACTCCGAAACCCGATGAGGTTGTGCTTGATATAGGTTGCGCATGGGGAACATTCGAATTTGTACTTGCCGGTAAGGTGAAAAAAATAATTGGGTTAGATATAAGTGAAAAGAGTATAGAACTGTGTAATCGTGTTGCCAAGGAAAAAAATATAGTCGGTGTGGAATTTGTATGTGAGGATGCCCGTAATATGAGTTTCGCAGATGAAAGTATAGATACCATAATTTGTGCTGATGTTGTGGAACACTTATATCCTGATATTTTTGAAGATGTAATGAAAGAATGCCATAGAGTTCTCAAAAAGGGTGGAAAGTTTATAATATGGACTCCCAATAGAGGACATATATTGGAGATTTTGAAAAATCATAATATAATACTGAAAAAGGACCCTGCACATGTCGATTATAAATCTATAAAGCGAATTGTGAGCTTCCTCGAGACAATTGGATTTAAAATATTGAAACAAGAATATCGCTCATCACATATTCCTATCTTCAACATATTCGAAAAAGTGTTCCAATCCTTTGTTCCCATATTGAGGCGGAGAATAGCTGTATTGGCGGAGAAAGTACAATAAAATGTAAGAATAAATATATTTTTAGGATGAAAT
>JAGHAI010000020.1 GCA_021161555.1 bacterium | reverse complement strand
GTTTTATAAATACATTTTGCTGCTTATATTGTTTATAAATTCCCCAACTTACCCAAACGGGCAAAATGCACTTTCTACTTCCAACGGATATTTTTATTATCGCGGCGTTAAATATTTAATGAAAAGTGTCCTGACCGATGAATTCGAGATGACAATCGATTGCAGAACCGATACCGGTGCTGTTGACATTGTTTTCGTCATCGACAGCACAGGTTCTATGGCTGAAGCCATCGATAATGTCAAAGCAAATATTGACGCCTTTGCATCGGAACTGGACGACCGAGGATACGACTATCGTTTCGGGGGAGTTACTTTTGGGGATGGAGCAAATACCTGGGATTTTGAGCCGTCCACTCCTGGATATCAGATGACTTCTGATTATTATGACTTTCGCGCAAAATTGTTCAATGTGGATGCGCTCGGCGGCTGGGATATCCCAGAACAGTCCCTCGATGCGCTCGAAGCAGCGATGAACAACTATTCCTGGCGAACAGACGCAGTTAAAGTTATAATTTTCTTCACAGATGCCTGTTTCTGTCAGGTTGGAGAATGCGGAAGCGACTGTTCAAGCGCCTATACTCAATCAACTGTATATTCTGACCTCACTTCATCTGGCTGCGTTCTCTTCGCTGCTACTCTAAATCCCGTTTACTGCGATATGTGTGCTTCCATCGGTTCTGCTGGAGCAACCAATTGGTATCAAAATGCCGCTTCGGCTACCGGGGGAAGATGGTTCAATCTATACACTTCCTGGTCGTCTATTTTCAACAGCGTAATTGCGCTAATCGATACCTTTGAAGTGATAAATTTCTGTGTTATAAACAATTCTGGTAGCACGATAAATCCTGCAACAGCAACGCTAATACCCGGTGGATGTATATCGGTGATAAGCGATAATCCAATAACTTATGGTCCCTGGTTTGCCGGTGATGAACACTGTTTTGGCTGGCGAGTCAATACAATTCCTGGTTGCACAGGACCCGAAGCCTGTTTTGATGCGGTGATTTCTGGCGGTGGATATTCAGATACAGTTCGTGGATGTATATTCATAGAAAACTGCGCCTGCCCGGGACCGACGGCGACACCAATTTGTCCACCAAATTCCTATGGCATTCCTTTATTTACCGCCTGCGAAGGTCAAGAAATTCAAATTCAAATTTCAGACCCCGAATATTCAGTCGATGAATCTTCAATCAAAATTGAGGTGAATGGAACGATATACAACTATCCAGCTTCGATGAGTTTTGATGGAACAACATTGACCTGGATGCCACCTTCCCCCTGGTCAAGCGGTGATACTGTAAAATATTCTCTTCTTCAGGTGAAAAATGAAAATGGCTGCCCTGTGGAATCAGTTTTAACAAATACCTTCGTAGTTGACGCAGAACCGCCCGAGATAACCAATTTTATCCCACCGCCTGGAACAGAAATAATTGATACAATTTTAAGCGCATCTGCCGATTTATTTGACAGCCTTTCGGGTATAGACCGCTTGAATTTATATTATACAATACAGGGTGTTGAATTTGGGCTTTCCAGTCCGCTTGTATCCTACTTCGGCGACGATTATAACGGCACGCTTCTTCTGAGCGGAACATTTTCACAACTCGGCATTTCCGATAACGATACAATCGAAATCTGTGTTTTCGTAAGGGATAATGTTCCCGAAGGCGACGAAGAATGTGATTTATGCGGACCGAACACAGATTCTCTTTGCTGGGAAGTTTTTGCTCACTTCGGTGGTCCTGTGGCAGAAATTATATCTCCTCAACCCGGACAAATCACATCCTGCGATGACCAGTGCGTAAAAATTTTAATCACTGATGACGACGGCGTGGATGCTTCTACAATAAGGCTCTCTGTGTCATCCGCCACAACTACGGACACATTTTTCATCTCAGACCCCGAAATGCTCTGGAACAACGATACACTGACATTTTGTCCGGAAGTTCTGTGGCAGAACAACGAAGATGTTCACATATCGCTAATTGAAGCGGCTGATTCTTATGGCAATTCTCTTACCAATCCACTCGAATGGAATTTTTATGTCGATATAGAGCCACCTGTAATAACAAACTTTATTCCAGACTGCGGAACTGTTCTCCACACACAATCACCTGTGATAATGTTCGATGTAAATGATAATCTTTCTGGTTTTGATGAAACAAACCTGACGATAATTTTTGATGGAAGCGATATTCTGTATCACTCAAATCCAGCGATTTCCATAAGTGGTTCACACATAATTATATCTACTGAAACTGCGGGATTGAATTGGTCTGGTGGAGATACGATAGATATATGCGTTCAGGTTGCCGACAGCCCCGACATTTGTGCGCCAAACGATACAATTCAATGCTGCCGATATTTCGTCGCCACAGGAGGACCAACAGCAGAAATTAACCGCCCATTGAATGAAAGCTGGAGTTCCTGCGACGACGAATACATTTCGTTCACGCTACGGGATGTTGAGGGAATAGATACTTCTTCAATCATATTCACTGTGGAATTATCCTCAACTCACACGACTCATACTATCACATCAGATTCTTCGGGAGTGATAATGACTGGCTCTGCATCGGATTTAACGGTTGAATATCATCCTGCCGAGAGTTTCGCCGATGGTGAAACAGTCGATGTCTGCATAATATCCTGCGGAGATATACTCGGAAATGAACTCGAAGATGCTCCTTTGTGCTGGCAATTTTTTATGGACACTTCTCCCCCATTTATCGTCTTCACTTCCCCCAACGATGGACAGATAATTGCTGACAGAACGCCTGAAATTCTCTTCATACTCGACGATGACGGTTCTGGCGTTGACGGTTCAGCGACATCGATTACCGTGAACGGGACAGCGTATTCTTTGTTCACCGCTGGTGATACATTTTTCTGGAGTGCGGATTCGGCGGGAATTGAATTTGAAGGCGGAGATTCCGTTAAATACTGCATACATTCACAGGATATAATTGATTACTGTGAGAACAATGTTCTCGATACCTGCATAGTATTCACAATTCAGCCGGGTCCCGCAATAAGCGATGTCTATTTTTCAGAGGAAACCGACTGCGATGGTGAAAATATTTTGTCAATTTGCTACACTCTCACAGGCGACACCGCTGACATTTCTGTTGTGATGAGTTCCGACGGCGGAACGACCTGGGATGTCCCGATGAACTCAGTTTCCGATACGGCGGGAGATATTGGCGAAGATATAATAATGGGAACGCATTGTTTTCATTGGGTATTAAGCGATGACCTCCCCGAATATGAGAGTGAGAATTTCGCTGTTGAAGTTATCGCGAGCATAGACGATTCGGTGGTTTCTTCTCAAATAGCATACGGAGCAGCAGATTCAAGAAATCCCGAAATTCTTTTAGATTGTCCTGGTTCTGTTAATGTCGGCGAAAACACTACCTTCAGCTGGTCTATTGATGAACTATTTTGGGCAAACCTTCCTGTCGATTTACATATCGTCGGCTGTGGTATAGATGAAAATTATTCCGTCAGTGGAACATTTTTCTCCTGGACCGCTCCCGACATAGAATGCCTTTGCTCTCTATACATTTCCACAAGGGATTCCTTCTGCAACTATGGTTATGATACCTGCGAATTTTTCATCGATGTTCCTCCGCGGATAGATTCAGTCTGGCTTATGGAGGAAACCGACTGCGATGGCGCAAACATTGTTCAGATATGCTATATTCTGAGTGGAGATAGCGCCAATATATCGATATATATGAGCGGAGATGGATTTTCCTGGGATGTTCCGCTTGTTTCGATTTCGGATACATTCGGTGACCTTGGCGGAGATGTATCGCCGGGAACACACTGTTTTTACTGGGATATGAGCGCTGATTTGCCCGATGTCGAAAGCTGCGATTTTATAATTGCAGTTGTGGGAAGTTCGTATTCGGGAATAGTCGCCGACACGAGCGAAAATACCTGTCTCGATTCGAAACCGCCCGAAATTATGCTGAACTGTCCAGACGAGTATCTTTTTGAAATAGGCGATACGGTTTATCTCGATTGGGCAATAACGGATTCTTTCCCTTCAAATGAACCAGGGACATTAAAAATAACCTGGTGTTCTGGCGAAACTGTTTTTGCTGTATATGGAACAAATTACGAATGGGTTATTCCCTGGAATTCAATTTGTTGCGACACAATAAAATTCAACCTATCAGTCCGCGATTCATTCTGCAACTGGAATGTCGATTCGTGCTATGTTCTTAAAACCATTGGCGGAACTGTTTATCTCGACACATTTCTATGTCTCGGCGACACATTGACGCTGTGCTGCACCACATACACATCACCCCTGCCAGATACTATTTCTCCGGGAAAACACAGTTATACAATAGATGAAAATTTATCGAAAAATGTGATGGATTACACGGATTCCTGCTGCTTCGACTTCATTCCACTGACACCTGGAGAAGATTTAATATGCCATACAGTCTTCAACCCGGAAGTTGGCTGTGATTATGAAGAATGCTGGCATCTTACGACCTGCTGTCGCCCCGAAGGTGAAATTTCGCAGAATATAATTTCAATTGATTCAATCTACGGGACATACACCACACTGTTCGAGTTGGAATTCGATGCCTTCGAATCTGATACCTGTTATCCCTGCTGCGATTTTGACGAACTGCGCTGGTTCGTTCGTTCAAGCAGTGATAGCGGATGGCTGCCTGGACCTCTTTCGGGATATGATAATGATACAATAATTTATGTTAGTGTAAGTTGCGAAAAGTATGTTGAAATTTGCGTCGATGCAATAAACCTGTGCGGAGATATTCACCTTCCCTGCGCTGCGGAAACCTGCGTCGTTCTGATTGGAGATTCCTGTCATCCCTGCTGCGATATTTCTGTCGAGCCAGCCGACACTGTTGTGTGCGAGACCGACCCCGAAATCACGATATGCGCACACATAAATAATCTATGTTCGGATTGGAGCGATTACGATACTATATGGTGGCAAATTGGCACATCTGACAGCGCTATCGGAGATTCATTATATCGTTCAACGGAATTTTCTCTCGATGACACCTGCATAACAATTTCGGCATCGGGGACGACTTATGCCTGTGTATATGGCATAGCGGACGGCGATACCTGCGGCGATTGCGCAACGGCAATAGTAACATATCTCCCCGACACACTGCGGGATACAACGGTTTATCTCGGACAGACGCTTATCGTATATTATCCGGGTTCAGATTCCTCCGTGCTTTTCACTCATCCCTGCGATTCCGTTGGAGAATTCAGGCTCTGCTATACGGTGGATGTCCCGCCCTGCGAGCCTTATGAAGATTGTATGATTGTGAATGTCATTCCGCCCGATATTTGCTGTCCGCTTCACAATGGCTGGAACCAGATTGGATTTAATGTGGAACCTGAAGATACATCGCTTGAAGGAGCATTTTTCTCAATCTGGGACGACCTGGAACAGGTGATTGGCGAAGACGGAACATACATCCGCGATGTCTGGAACGACTTATATGGCGTTCACGGGGGAAGAAGTTATTGGGTAAGGCTGTCAGATGATGATTTGTTGAGCATAGTTGGTTCAATTATTCCGCCAGATACTAAAATACCGTTGTCTCCCGGATGGCACAGTATAGGATATCTTCTCGATGACCCGCTTCCGGTTGAAGATGCGCTTGCGTCAATCAGTGGGAAATTCGACCAGGTATGGGGAGAAGATGGCGTCTGGATTCTTGGTGGCATTGGCGACCTTGAATATATGCAGCACTGCAAAGGATACGATATTCACATTACGGAACGATGCACTCTCGATTATTCTCTTCACACGGGGAATTCGCTTGAATATGAAATATCAGATGCAAATTGTGGTTGTCATAATGATGAAATTGTCGACACGACTGTTGGACCATATTCCTTCGTTCAGACGCCGACAAGTTGCTTCTATTTGGGCAATGCCACTGTGGAAGATTCGCCAATTCATTCTGGCGATATAGTTGCCGTATTTAGAGATACGATATGCTGTGGCGCAAAGATTGTCTCTTCCGATGATGGCACATACAGCGTTCGTGCCTATGGTGCAGTCTCTCCCGACCCTGGATTTCTATACGGAGAAATCCCTGAATTCCACATCTGGCGCGCTTCCGATGACACAGAATTTATCGCAACTCCTCTTGCTGACTCCTCCGAAATTTTCTGGGAAAACCTTAACTATCGGGAAGTGGATTTAGTGGCACCAGCAGGAATAATAAATAATAAATCGCCGGAAAAAATTTCTTTTGAAATTATTCCAAATCCGTTCAATTCATCGCTGAAGATAGTTTATTATATGCCATATTCCGAAAAAATATCGATTTCGATATACAATATTGATGGTCATCTCGTTGAAACGCTCAGGAAGGAAAAGAGTAGTGCAGGCACTCACTCAATTATGTGGATGCCAGAGGAAAAAATTGCTTCTGGAGTGTATTTTGTCAGATTTTCGTCAGGGGAAAATACAATAATAAAGAGGGCAATTCTTATAAGATGATTTTTTACAATTATCTACAATTTAGTTGGTTATGCTGTTTATATATAGCATATTATTATCGTGAGGCTCATAACATTATATAATTCAGATTGTTAATGAACAAAATAAATTATACAATCCTGTTTGTATCTCTAATATTGTCCACGGCTTATGCGCAGATGCGCGTCGTGGACATAGAATTTGTGGGGAACAGGCACATCTCAGGCTGGGATTTGATGTCAGCGCTGACAATCTCTAAACCGAGATGGTATAGCCCAATTTTCGGAACATATCCTCCGCTTAGTCCTGCTGCATTGAAAAAAGACCTTTCCACCATCGTGGCAATTTATCGCGATAGAGGATACATAGATGCGAAGACAAAGGCATTGATAAAGCCTATTGGAAAGGACACCACAAAAGTTCAGATAAAAATTCTCATCGACGAAGGTGATAAATATACAGTGTCGCAGATTAAAATTTCCCTCCCCGACGGTTTCGATGGGTATCTTGCTCATAAGTCGCTGAAATATAATGAAGGAGATGTCTTTTCGCCATATCGGGCAGAAAATTCCAGAAGTCTGCTATGGCGATGGGTTGCCGACCAGGGTTATCCCTATGCAAAAGTTTCTATGAATTGGGAAAAAGCAGACAGCGAATCCTCTGCTGTGGTGATAAATTATGATGTCAATTCAGGAAAAAAGGCTTATATCGGTGATATAACATACAAAGGATTGCGCAATACAAAGGTATTTCTCCTTCGCAGGGAAATTACATTAAAGCGCGGTTCGCCTTATTCGTATTCGGAAATCGAGAACAACAAAGAGGCATTGTATTCTTCCGGGCTTTTTAAGATAGTATCCATAGACCTTGAAGATACTGTTGGGCAACCCGATACTGTCGATATCGTCGTTAGCATCGTCGAGCGCCAGCGGGGATGGTATGGAATTTCTCTCGATTTCGGTTCACACACCGAATACGACCTCACCGCAAAAATTTCTGCTGAATGGGGACATAGAAATATTTTTGAGAACGGACAGAGCATTTCCCTGAAGGCATCGACGGAAGGCGAAATTCTTGCAAACCAGCAGTTGCTCTCCAATAGATTTGAATTTGTCTTCTTTGAACCCTGGGCTTTTGCGGTAAAACTTCCTTCCACACTTACACTTTATTTTGAACCTGGCATAAAAAAATCGCCTGACCCGTGGCGCGTTCAAAAGATAGGTGGAAACCTTCAAATAATGAAGCGAAAAGATTTTATAACTCACTGGGGTGGCATTACATACGAGCGCGCTGATGTGTTTGGCGTGCCCGAAGATGAAGCCGAAGAAATTAAAAAGGAACAGGGCATTTTTATATCGAGGAAACTGTCATATACCTATCAGCGGGACTCCCGCAGCGATATCCTTATGCCCGACGGAGGCTCGCTAACAAGGTTTTCTGCCGATTTCGTAGGCGGTCCCCTCGGCGGAGATGAACACTACCTCAAAGTGGATTTGCTATGGGCAAGATATATACGCATTCCTTTCTGGCACAGCGCTATTTATGCCAACAGAATCCGCATCGCCGCTATGGGACATACATCATCCAAATATGACATTGCAGTTCACAATAGATTGACACTCGGCGGAGCAAATACAATAAGAGGATTTTCTGAAATGTCCATCGGTCCGAAGGCGGACGACGGAACGATGCTCGGCGGTGAAGTCCTTGGACTATGCACATTCGAAATCAGACTGCCGATAATATGGAAGTTCTGGGCGCATACATTTTTCGATGCCGGACAGGTATGGCAGCAGTGGAAGGATATAAATCCATACGACATTCGCTCGAGCGCAGGAATTGGAATAGCGCTGGCTACCCCTGTGGGACCGATAAGAGTTGACTATGCAAAGGTATTAACTCGCTTTGACCCGCCGCCGTATTACAGATGGCACATCACTCTGATGTATCCCTTCTAATCCTGCCACAAACTTGTTCAGCGCTGTGCTATAAAAAAATTGAAAAAAATCTTGCCTTTTTGGGAAAAAGTGTATTTTTAAAAAATCTAACCATATTGAAATAGTCGGGGCGTGGCGCAGCTTGGTAGCGCACTGGCATGGGGGGCCAGGGGTCCCCAGTTCAAATCTGGGCGCCCCGACCATTTTTATACTATTGATGAACATCTGAAAAACGATATTTTTGTATGATATTATTTTAAATTTTAAAAATTTCGGGAGAAGAATATGAATTTCGAGATAATAGTTCAC
>JAGHAI010000225.1 GCA_021161555.1 bacterium | reverse complement strand
CACCGGTATCTACCCGAACAAAATCACAAACCTGACACACCTCTCTGATTTTTTCAAAATTGTCATTCTGGTAAAATTCGTCGCCAGACGGTATTTCGCCATCTCTGAATTCCCTTCGCGGAATTGTCCCGGCACAGTCGAATGTGAGGTATATGATATTTTCATTTTGAATTTGAGCGAGCTTCACCATTTCAATGGTTGCCCTCATCTCGCAGGGTCTCAAAATGGCAAGTATCTTTTTATCTGGAGGCGCTATCTTTGTCAATTTTTTTATGAAATTTGCCACATTGCCAGGGAAAAATGGCATAAGTGGGTCTGCGTCTGTGTGAGCATATCGGAACTGCTCACGAGCGAATGCATTGCAGAATCGGGAGCGGTTTTTTTAAGCAATATCACTCCCCCAATTTCTCCAGCATCAAGAGCCTTTCTTGCAATATCTATTATCTTTTCGGAAAGCATTTTTTCCTCCTTATAATCAACGATAAGTCATTTTCAATTATGTATCCCACCTCATAGCCATCGGGTTTGGTCCCATTTTCTTGATGTTCTCTGTGAACTTCGTGACACTATCCACAAACTTTTTCCCTTCACTTGCAGAAATCCACTCGAGATACACTCTTTCAGGTTCGAGTTTCAGAGTCTCAAAAATGCTTTTTATAATTGCAACTCTTCTGCGTGCCTTATAGTTTCCGGAAATATAGTGGCAATCACCAGGATGACAACCCCCAACCATAACGCCATCGGCACCGGAGAGAAGCGCTCTGATTATATAGCTCGGGTCTACTGAACCGGAACACATCACGCGAATTGGTCTGATATTTGCAGGATATTCCATCCTCGATGTTCCTGCCAGGTCTGCCGCCGCCGATGTACACCAGTTGCAGAAAAAACCGACTATCTTGGGTTCAAAATCATCTGCCATAAATATGCCTCCAATTATTTATGCTTTTTAGTTCTTTCCCTGTATCTTATGCTCTCCATAAAAATATAAATAGGATAAAGTTCATTCACAAACTTATATGAGCCTCTCCCCTTCTCAACATCCCTCTCAATTACTCCAAGCTGCCTCATCCTGTTCAAAAAATTATTGAAAACTTTTCGTTCCCGCTCATCCAATTTCTTTGCAATATCCGATTTCTTAAAAGTGCGAAACGGAAAATGATAACCTATTTTTCTCAAAATCGCCAGATATGTTTCGCTTCGAATAGCTTTATAAACTTTCGGGTCAAGATACTTTCTTCCAACCGTTTCAGCAGCATTTGCAATTCCAATACGAGCATCCGATAAATCTATCGAATCATCCCTGTCAACCCTCAAAGTCTCATCCCCAATCTCCTGCATAATGAGCGGTAAACCACTTGAATACTTAACCATCATATTCATAGCATCTCTTTTAACCCTCACACCAACCGTGCCAAAAGCACCGTCGAAGAATGTTTTCACTTCTTCATCGGACAACTTCTCTATTTCTATAACCCTGAAAATCCGCATAAGTGATGGCTGCATATTGGACAGAACAACTCTCCTTTCAGGAACTCCAACGAGCATTATTAACACGGGGAAATTTTTATAATGTGTTGCGACCTCATCCACAAAGCTTTTATACCAATTGGCAAATTCTGGTTTTTCCGCAATTCCATTTATATCGTCGAGCACAATGAACAATGCCTTCTTTTTATTCTTCAACTTTTCAATAAGATTCGCCATAGCATAAGGAAAATTCCTGACAAGTTCATTCAAATCCTCCTCTGGCGGAGCAAACGATACGGAAACCCCAAAAATACTAACCTCCTGTATATAATTCCCGAACAAATCCCTTATGCTATCAAACCAGCTACGATTTCGAGACTCTTTTAATACTCCATCGAAAATCCTCCGAACCATCTCGTCAAGCGACGAAACTCTGCCGAGGAATATGTGAACCCCAAGTATATCATCTGAAATTCTATACCGCAGAAATGATGCCAGAGAACTTTTCCCAATACCTCTCTCACCAACAAGGAAGACATTCTCTTGATTTCCCCGTTTAGCCCTGTTAACATAAGATAGAATTTTTTCGATTTGCTCAGAGCGTCCCACGAACATATCGACGGGAACGGGAGTTCCAGGCGTAAAAGGACTATTTTCTATGTTATTCAACATAACTATTCGCTTTTATCAATGTTGCCATTATTTTCAGGAAATGCTGTCAATAATTTATCATAAATTTTCATCACAAATTTCTGTCTTCTCTCCATAAGCATCACCAGAAATGCTGCAAATGCGATGCTGAAAAATACAATAGTGTATGCGATGCCCTGAACAATTTCTCCGCCCTCAATTCCCATCTGCAGCGGAATTGACGCCAGAACAGCGGCAGCAAGTCCCTTTGGAATAAGCGCCGCCATAACTTCTGCATCCGCTCGGGGAATTTTCTTCGGCATCGCAACCCCAACCACAACTCCACGAGCAAGAAACAATATCAAAGAAATTGCAAAACCAACGAGAATAACTTCTACATTGCTAAACTTAATCGAAAGCCCAAGATAAATAAAGAAAAATATTTTTAAAAGAAAAACCACTTCCTCGAAAAAACTTCTTTCGTACTTCGAAATCTGCTGAGTTCTATCCATTGAAAATCTCGTATATTTCTGTATCTGTTCAACGGGAAAATCTTTTAAATTAGCAAGTGTAATCCCGAATGCCAGCGATGCAATTGCACCGCTATATCCCAGAAATTCACTAAGTCCAAAAATCACAAAAATATATGCCAGCGTGGTCATCGCCGTGTTCGGGAAATTTTTTACTCGCTTGAGCAAAATCACCCATACAAAAGCACCAGCAGTTCCAATCACCGCAGCCAGCAGAAGCGATGAAATTATACTGCCAAAAATTCTTCCCGTATCCACGCTGCCCGAAAAATATGCCTGCATAAGACTCATCGCCACGACAATGCAAATTACATCGGTCAGAGCGGATTCGAGAAACAGCACCATATATGTCATCCTCTTCAGTTTCAACTTTTTTATGATGGGAATGACCACCGCAGAACTCGTCCCGCCAAGCATCGCGCCGAGCATCACGGATACAATCGGTTCCAGCTTGAAAAAGCCCCAGGCAGCGACAGCAACGATAACCATAGTCGCAAGAAAACTCGCAAGGGACACAACAGCTGTCTCATCAAGAGAATCCTTAATCTGCCGAATATTCAAATTTATTCCACCTTCGAATAAAATGACAATGAGCGCTATCGTGGTTGCGACATTGCCGAACTTTCCGAAATCCTCAGGACAGACAATGTGTAATATCGGTCCCAGCAATATCCCCAGAAGCATAAGCAAAAGAACATCAGGAATACGCGTTTTTTCGAAAACCGATGTAAAAAAATGCGCCAGAAATATTATGACACCGACCGATAAAATTATAGCTGACATTTCTATACCCGAAACTATATAAAAAGAACATTTAAGAAATTTTCACTGCTTATTGCCTCAAAATCACTATCCATAGTGACAATTTCAAGTTCATTCTCCTTCGCGACGGAAACCTGATATGCATCGTCAAAATCGAGATAAGTTTTTCACCTCACCGCTTCCATAATTTCGGCAAAAATCTTATTCCTGTCGGCTTCAAGAATCACAGTGGCTTCTGAAGGACAGGCAACGGCACAGGCTCCGCATCCCTGACACAATTCGGAAATAACGCTGACCTTTCGGGTGTAATAGTCGAAAACTCTTGCATCATAGGGACAGGCAGAGACACAGTATTGACATCCCACGCAAATTTTCTCACGCACATACGCTATTCTGCCCCTATGCTGGAATTGTTCCACGACAAGGTATTTCATAGCCTGAGCTGCAGCCGCTCTACCATCCAGAATCGCTTCTATAGCTCTCATAGGCATTCTGCCCGAACCCGCGACAAAAAATCCCGCTCTGTCCGTTTCCTGCGGCGAAAATTTTACATCGAGACCGTTCCAGAAACCGTCTGTGGAAGGGATAAATTGTGCAATCACATCATCTCCAGAAGGATTTAAGCCGGTCTGCAGCACAACATAGTCGGGATGAATGAGAACATCGGCATCGAGCAACGGGTCGTATGCTTTCACAAGAAGCTGCCCATCTTCCTGAACTTCGACGACGGGTTCGCTTTCAGGCGTATATTTCAAAAATAGAGCGCCTCTCTCACGAACATTCAGATAGTCCAGTTCGTTCAAACCGTAAGTCATAATGTCTCTGTTCAGTATCCATATTCGCGCATCGGGATTTTTGTCGAAAATCTTTTTGGAAAGTTCCATCGTCTTGTTGCAGCAAATTCGGTTGCACCAGGGGCGCTGTTCGTTTCGGCTGTCAGCGCACTGAATGAACACGACCTCGCCGAAATTTTCTTTCGTCAAAATGTTCCTCTCGAACTCATCCCACAGCAGAATATTTGGCGATTTATCGCAGGAAAACTTTTCCGTCGTGTGTGCAACAGCGCCTGTTGCAGCTATAACAGTTCCCGCCTGGATTTTCCGATATTCGTTCTCATCGGCAGTCTGCACGACAACATCGAACGCACCAGCAGAACCGGAAATTTTTACCACCCTCGACGAAGTCAAAATTTCCACATCCGCATCTTTCAACTTCTCAATCGTGGAACTGATATACTCACCGATGGTGGAATTTTTCAGCAATCCAATTCCATCTCTGTTCACGCCGCCGATATTATCCTCTTTTTCAACAATCACGACTGGGATACCATTGTGCGCAAAAACTTCAGCCGCGGAAAGTCCGGCAACGCCACCGCCAATAATAACAGCTTTTTTCAAAGATTTTTTGCCGCTTGGAGGCTCGTATAAAAATTCCCGTTTTCTCCCGTGCGTGGCGAACGCCACTTCCATAAGTATTTGCTTCTCGATAAAATTTTGCACATCATCGGCTTTCACCATCCACAGTGCGCGCCTGACATCCACCACATTGATGTTCGGCGGATTTTCACAATACTTTTTCGCCGCCTCTGCGAACTTTGCCATAAAAGTCCCCGTCTGACAGGCGGCAATAACAACAGTTCTTAAGCTGGCATCGCGAACGAATTCTGAAAATTGTTCCAGACCATCGGGAACACACAGCGCATCGACCTGAACAACCTCCTCTATGTCCTTATGCGCGCGCAATTTTTCTTCAATTTCGTCGAGATTGATGTTTTCTGAAATCGTTCCGGCACATTTGCACAGAACGACAGCAGTCCTGCCGTCGAGCGGCGGCTGTCCGCGAAGTGAAACATTTTTTACTGTTTCTGGCATTCCCACCTTTGAGATTATCTCAGCCGCTGCAGCAGACGCTTCGGAAACTGCATCCGCAATGTCCTTTGGCTCGACAAAAGAACCTGCGGCAAATACATTTCTGGAAGTGGTTTCGAGAGAATTTTTCTCGGACAGTCGAGCAAAACCCCATTCATCCGTCTGAACCCCGGCGGATTTCGCAAGTTCTTTAACGGAATTCGTCACCACCTGCGCAATGGAGAGAACCACCATATCAAAGTCGTCTTTAATTCTTTCGCCCCGCTCGTTTTCGTATACGAGTTCCAGTTCCTTCGACTCTTCATTGAAATAAATCTTTGGAACACGACATCGGACGAATTCAATTCCCTTTTGCTCCGTATCTAGCTCATAGTGGTAATAATTTTTTCCAAATGCGCGGACATCCATAAAGAAAATTTTTATCTGCGCATCGGGAATAAGTTTTTTTATGTGGCGAGCTTCCTTCATCGAATACATACAGCAGGCGGACGAACAATATGGACGCTCCTGCATTCTCGAACCGACACATTGAATAAAGGCTATTTTTTCGGGCACTTTTCCGTCGGACGGACGCCTTATCTCCCCGAAATTGGGACCCATTGGAGCGTAAATTCTCTCAAGTTCAATAGATGTAACCACATCGGGAAAAATTCCGTGTCCGTATTCCGTCATCTCATCGGGGATAAATTCTTCAAAACCCGGGGTCAAAAGCACTGCGTCGAATTTTCTTTCCTCCACCTTTTCATCGCCGATTGTGATTGCATTTGTGGGGCATACTTTCACACATTCGCCACAGCGGGTGCAGTTTTCTTCGTCGATGGAATAGAGAGAAATAATAGAATGGGGCGCTGCTCTATCTATAGCCTTGCGCTTATTAAGCCCCGCGGAAAATTCGTCGAAAACTTCAACGGGACAAACTTCGGTGCATTTTCCACAGCCGATACATAAATCGGGGTCAACACGCAATCCCTTTGTCTGCAATGTCGCAATTTTCCTGCCATCGCTGTCATCGTCCTTTATGGATAAAATCCTCGTATCTCTAAGAACTTCCACGCCAGGAAAAAAGAAATCTCTCCGAAGACAAAATTCCGTCTGCGGGAAAGAATTTATTCTCGGCTGCATTCTGCAAATTCCACACGCATCCGTCGGGAATTGCTTTTCGAGCTGCATCACCGTCCCGCCGGTGTATGTTCTGGGTTCCAGAAGAGTGACATCTATACCAGCAGCGGATAAATCGTAGGCAGCGCGCATACCAGCAACACCTGAACCCACGACGAGAACACATCTATCCGACATAGTGCCTCCTTAAAATTTCCAGAATTTTTTCTCAATAAGATTAGTTTCGTCAAATCGAAAAAGAAATATTAAAAT
>JAGHAI010000125.1 GCA_021161555.1 bacterium | reverse complement strand
TAATAGTGGAATAGAAGGTTTAAGGTTATTTGGTTAACTCTTTGAAATATAACCCAATACCTTCTTTCCGCAGTTACTTTTACGCAACCAAAATTTACTGGAACCTATTTTTTTATATATGCTTAGTAAATTGCATAAAATGAAAATATTACGATGAGGTGGAAAATGGACAGGATAAACCAATTTCTGCAATTTCTGGAGGATAAGAAGCTGGAAGCATTTCTGCTGACCAACAGAACGGATGTTCGCTGTCTGTCGGGCTTCAGTGGTTCTGCCGGGGTTCTCTGGATTTCGGAAAATAGAAATGTCTTCATAACGGATTTTCGATATAAGACGCAGGCAGAACAGGAGGTCGGCGAAAAGGCAGAAATTTTTATAACTGACAGCAACAAAACATATATAGACATTATTAAAGACGAGAAACTTGCTGAAAACAAATTCTATGTGGGTTTTGATGCACGCAATACGAGTTATGATTTATATCGTCGTTTGAGCGTTGAATTTCCCGACATAAATCTCATTCCAATAAGGTCGCCGCTGGAAGAAATCCGTGCGCGAAAGGACGAAAGCGAGATAGAAAACATTCGTCAGGCGGCAAAAATTGCTATGGAAGCACTTGCCGAAACACTGCCATTGCTCAGACCCGGGATTGTCGAAAAGGAATTTGCCGCAGAACTTGAATATAGAATGAGAAAGAAGGGCAGTGAGAAATCCCCCTTCGATATAATAGTTGCTTCGGGCTGGAGAGCCGCACTACCGCACGGTATCGCATCTGACAAGACAATTGAGGCGGGGGAAATGATTACAATCGACTACGGCGCAACTTATGCGGGATACGCATCCGACATCACGAGGACATTTTTCCTCGGCAACCCTGATGAAAAATTCCGCAGTATATACCAGACCGTCTTCGATGCGCAGCAGGCGGCAATAGATGCGGCAAAGGCGGGAATGACTGGAAAGGAAATCGACGACATTGCAAGAAAGATAATATCCGACGCTGGCTTCGGCGAAAATTTTGGACACGGACTTGGACACGGCTTGGGACTTGTCGTCCACGATTTCCCTGCTATCAATCAGCGAAATGAAAAGCCGGTTTCGGAGAATGCTGTCATCACGATTGAACCAGGAATTTATATCGAAGGCTGGGGTGGTGTTCGAATCGAAGATGACATAATCGTTGGAAAGGACGGTGCCACAGTCATCACTGATGAACTGCCGAGTGAATTGAGAGATATTGTCATTCCAGTGTCATAGTGGACGAATGCCGCAGCCATCAATTCATAGGAAAATACCGGGTTTTGCACACTTCGGTTTTTTCATAGTCTGGGCATGTCTGATTACATTTGGCGTGCTGTTTCTCGAAAACGGACTGTCGCTTTCCTTTGAAACATACTGGGACCTGGCGAGATTTTTCCTGCCCTTCATACTGCTAATTGGCTTTGGGATTTATCTGATGGAACAGCAGAGGAAAATCTTTTATCAGATGTATAGATTGTCCATTTGCGATTCGCTCACCGGTTCATACAATCATCAATTTCTTCGTGAAAATTTAAAAAATATTATCGATGAACGAAAAAGACCTCTATCTGTGGTGTTTTTAGATATCGACGGGTTCAAAAGATATAATGATGATTTCGGTCATCTCGCCGGAGATTCCGTTCTTCGCACACTTTCAGAAGTTTTCGGGAAAAATCTATCGGATGGTGAATTCCTTGCGCGATATGGTGGAGATGAGTTCGTTATCGTCCTTGTGAGAAAATATGCGGATGCTGAAAAATTTGTTCGTTCCAAAGCGAATATTTTTAAAAATCTCACAAATCTCTCGGTGAGTGTGGGCATTGCGGAACTTCGCGATGAAGATACCGTCGATTCAATACTCATCCGTGCAGACGAAGATATGTATAGAAACAAAAAATCGAGGTGATATATGATTTCGGAAATTTTTAAAATTTTTTTGGCAGTTTTTGTAGCGGAGCTTGGAGATAAGACGCAGCTTGCCGTTCTTGGTTTTGCCGCATCGGGAAAGCCCGTCCTAACATTTATTGGCGCATCTGCCGCGCTGGTTATCATTACGGCAATTGGCGTTGTTGCCGGCGCCGGCATCGGGAAAATTGTTCCTCAAAAGACTGTGCAAATTGTAGCGGGTGCGCTGTTCATAATAATCGGTGTCGTATATATATGGAAGGGAATTTCGTAGCGATGTATACTGTCGATGCCCAAAAGTGCGCGATGTGCTGGGGTTGCATTTCCGTCTGTCCCGCCGATGCAATATTTCAGGGGAAAAGCAGCGTTCTAATTAACCCTGATTTGTGCGATAATTGTGGCTTGTGCGAAAAAGTTTGCCCGACTGGTGCAATTGTTAATGAAGACCACTCTGAAACTGCACCACAACAGAGCGCAAGAAAAGACATTATTATCAGCGAGCCTGATACGGTGCGGGAATGCGATGTAGTAATTATTGGTGGAGGTCCAGGCGGACTTTCGGCTGCATATTTTGCATCCCGGGCTGGGTTTTCCGTCTGTGTGATTGAAAGGCGGGAAAAGTTCGGCATTCCCGTTGCCTGCGCAGAAGGAATTTCAACCGAAGGCTTGACCAGGGTGTTCGAGCCAAAGAGAGAATGGATTTCCACGACCATTGAAGGAGCTTTGATATTTTCCCCCGATGGGGAAGAACTGTTCGTTGACCATCCGCGAGCTGGTTTTGTTCTGAACAGACCGAAGATGGAGAGCGGCATTGCTGAAATGGCAAAAGATTCTGGAGCGGAGATTTTTACATCGACACAGGCATTGAGGATTTCTGGGAAAAACTTTGCCGAAAGCGTGATTGCGAAAAGGAATGGTGAAATTCTAAAAATTTATGCAAAATATTTTATTGGTGCAGACGGCATCGGTGGAATTTCGCGGCGGTGGGCTTTCCCTCAAAAGCAGATTGGACTGATGGATATTGAGACCTGTGCGCAGGTTCTCTTGAAAACAGAAGAGATAACGGAAAATATTCCAGAATTTCACTGGGGCAGTGAAATTGCTCCGGGAGGATACGCCTGGGTCTTTCCAAAGGGCAAAAATCTTGCCAATGTTGGCCTTGGAATTGTCCCGTCGATTGCAAAAAATTCGCCGCAGGAATTTTTTAAAAATTTCATCGCGAGGAGATTTTCAAAATATAAGATAATAGAGCGCCGCGATGGGATTGTTCCGACCACTATGAGATTTAAGCCGCCCGGCAGAGGCAATCTTCTCCTCGTCGGCGATGCTGCACTATTTACCAATTCAATCAGCGGCACGGGAATTGACACGGCGCTCTTTTCGGGAAAAATTGCGGCAGAAGTCATCGCGGAAATGCACGGACAATCATACATAAAAATGCTGAAGGAATATGACAACAGGTGGAAAAATTCGCTCGGCAGACAGCTTGACCTGTATGCGAGATTGAGAAATGGAATCTTAAAATTGAGCGATGAGGAGATGAACAAAATTGCAGGTATGCTCCGACGGCAGCTTTCCGGAAGAAAATGGACTGCGTTGAACATACCAAAAATCGTGCGCGATATCGTGTTTTTTAATCCAAAACTGCTCAAAATAGCACGGCATTTTCTGTGATAATATGAAAAAAGATTTTCCTTATGAGGTGTGTTTGAAATGTGAGGTGATTTGTTTGAAAAATAAGTTTCTTGACTTTTGTGATTTATATTTTTTCATATTCGGATAAAGTCAAGGGGGAAATTCAATGAAGGGTGTAGTTCTCGCAGGCGGATTGGGAACACGATTGTATCCGCTGACGAAGATAACCAATAAGCATTTGCTTCCAGTATATGACGAGCCGATGATTTATTATCCAATAAAATCGCTCGTGGAGGCTGGAATAGATGACATTATGATTGTATGCGGCGGAAATCATGCGGGGGAATTTTTAAGACTTCTTGGGAATGGAGCGGAATTTGGCTTAAAGCATCTTAACTACACATATCAGGAGCGTGAAGGCGGCATCGCAGAAGCACTGGGACTTTGCAGACACTTCGTCGATGGAGATAAGGTCGTCGTCTTTCTCGGGGATAATATAATTGGCGAATCTCTCGCCGATGCCGTCAGAGAATTTGAGCATCAGAATGGCGGAGCGAGAATTTTGCTGAAAGAGGTCGAAGACCCCACCGATTATGGCGTTGCAAAGTTCAGCGACGATGGAGAAATTGTGGAAATTATCGAAAAGCCGAAAATTCCGCCATCGAAGGCGGCGGTCGTTGGAATTTATATGTACGACTCGCAGGTTTTCGATATAATCAAAACATTAAAACCATCCGATAGAGGCGAACTCGAAATTACCGATGTGAACAACGCATATTTGAAGATGGGCAAGTTGCGGTATTCCATATTAAAGGATTTCTGGGCTGATGCCGGAGCATCCATCGAGGCATATTTCGACACGATACGCATCGTGAGGGAACACAAATTATCGGGCAGAAAAAGATGATTTGCCGCGCCTCGTGAGGAAAAAAATTAAAACATCAGGAGAAATTATGCGAAGATTCGTTTTGTTGACTGTTGCTTTTGTTCTCATATTGAGTGTATCTGCTAATGCGAAAAAATCGGGCAAACTATCTTTGGGCGCAAAGATGTCCGTATATGACCCTCCTGGTGATGCGAGTTCCACTTTGCTTTTTGAAATTGTGGCAAAATACTGGGTTTCGACAAAAGTCACCACAGAACTCTCCGTCGGGTGGACGCAATACAAGGAGAGTGGAGAAAATGTCATGCTTATGCCGATACAGTTGAATGCCGAATTTCATCCACTGGGCAGAATTTCCTTTGACCCCTATTGCGGCGGCGGCATTGGAGCGTATATAAAGCAAACTGGCGACGAGACTTCTGCTACCGCCGGAATACAAATGCTCGCAGGGTTGTCCTTCAAGCCTTCTGGCGGACTGTCCTTCAATGCGGAAGTAAAGTATATATTATCAGATATAACGGATTCCAATTCTGGTGGTTTTTCCTTTGGCGGCGGCGTCGAAGGAAACTGGCAGACTGAACTTTAACCGAAAATCGCTGTGGCTGTGGAGCGGCAACTATGCTCTTTTATGTCCATAAAACCAAAGCGTATGTTTTTGTAAAATCCGCCGTTCTGATTGTCATCAGCATATTCCTATCCTCAAATTTTGTATATGCTTCGGAGAAGATAAATCGTCTTTTCTTCCTCCGCTGTATCGAACTTCCAGCATTTGAGAACCGCGCGCCGATGTCCCTCGAAGCGGACTTTGCCGATTTTCTGTTCGCAAACAAACTTTATCAGGACGCAGCTGAAGAATACGAGCGCGTCGAAATAATGCATCCTATGGACATCGTGTACGACTATGCGGCGTATCAGAGAGCGCTATGCTTCATCAACCTCGGGCAGTATCAAAGAGCGGAAAATGTCCTCGACAGGCTTGGATATACTGCGCTCGATAGGGAAGTTTCATACACTTCAAGGCTGTTGTGCGCCTTGCTCGAAGTTGCGCAGAACAAACCCTGGCAGGGAGAATTTCTGCTTTCGGATGTTCTGAGAGATTTGCCGGAAAAAGCGGGCGAAATAAAGTATTGGCGCGGATGGACGAGACTTCTATCATATAAAATCGACGATGCTTTGAAAGACTTTTCTGATGTATGCAATGCGAATTCGAGAAATTCATATTACTCACCGCGAGCTTATGGAGTAAAAAGGTGGCTCGAAATAAACAGACAAAAAATTCCACAACATTCTCCATATCTTGCGAGCTGGCTTTCGGGCATCATTCCTGGTGCAGGACAGATTTACCTGGGCAACTGGCGAAGCGGAATAAATGCCCTGATATTGAACGCAGCACTCGGGTATTTGACAATAGATGCACTCGCCTCTCATAGATATGTCCAGTCTATGACAATCTTCCTTGGAGGATGGAATAGATACTACTTTGGTGGAATGATGAACGCTCAAAATAGTGCGCTCAAACTTAACGATAAACAATGGGACGAGGCAATTTTAATTTTGATGGATACTTTCATATCGCAGGAACCAGATGAAACAAAGGATATCGAAGAAAATGAAATCACGGAGCCAGAATGGCTCAACGGCGCGAGCATCACCGCAGATTTTTTCCTGGATTTATACAGAAAATATATAACGACTCAGGATGCTCAAAAATGTCAGTTTCACATCGGGTGTTCAAAGTTTTCAAAGATTGCCTTTCGGAAGCGTAATCCTCTTGCGGCGCTGCTCATCACATCAGATAGATTGCAGCGGTGTAATCCTTTCGCAAAAAAATATTATCCTGCCGACGAACGGGGATATCTGCTCGACCACGAATGGGGACCATAGAAAATTAAAAAATAAAAAATCCATTTGAGGGAAAATTAACTAAAATATTAAAAAATTCTGCTTCGATTTCTCGATTTTATGTCAGGAAGAAATTTGCTTGCTGAGGCTATTCTTCTATATACATATGTTCTTTGAATGTGTTAACTACTTGCATCAGAGCGATGCTCAAAAGGTCGATGAAGAAAAGCATTCTTGCGGACCAGGGGAGTTGACTTTTGCCCTGTTCCTGCATCCAGTTGACAAACGCGACCAGAATCCACACCTGCGTAACGGCAACTGTGATAAATGTGATGAAAATACTTGCCGAAAGTAGCGTAATCTCCCCCATTGCCTCCGATACAAGTCCAAATGTGCCGAGAAAGAGCATCATTCCCATAACGACGAGCATTTTACCCGAAACGAGTTCGACTACTTCCATATATCGGCGTATTTTAACCATAAATTTCAAAAATGTGTTCAGTGCAAGCGAAACACCGAGAAAAGGTATCGCCAGTCCAGCAGAGAACATTGAAAGCAACAGCATTCCTTTGCCCACACTTTGCTGTTGAGAAGCCATAGCGAGAATGGCGGCAAGAATTGGTCCGATGCAGGGAGACCATCCCAGCGCAAAGACCACGCCGACGAGAAATGCCCCAAACAATCCCAGCGGATTGCTCTTCATATGCATTCTCTTTTCATATTTCAAAAATGGCACATCTATAATTCCAGCAGTCGCCAGACCGAGAATTATTATAAGTCCTCCGCCAATTTGAGATAAAAGTTTGCTGTTGCTGAAAAGATATTTCCCAACAGTGGTCGCAGATGCCCCAAGAAGTACAAATATGAGCGAAAATCCAATTACGAAGAAAAGAGACGAAATGAAAATGCTCATTTTGTTCACCTTTCCCGCCTGTGCATCTATCAGCGATACGCCCGAGATAAATGCAATATAAGACGGTATCAGCGGCAAAATGCAGGGCGAGAAAAACGCCAGAAGTCCTCCGAAAAATGCACCCAGTATTGTGATTTGCTCTGCCATTATTTTTAAAAATAATTTTTTTCTCAAAAAGTCAATGTAATTTTCAAAAATGATAAAAATATAATATAATGTCTAATGATTAAGTTCTTATAAATCAATGAGAAATAATTGATAGCAGGTGATAATTTGTTTCATTGCGGTTCATATATAGTAGGGTCTTTTATCCTTGCTTCGATGAATGCCTTTTTCCGCAGTCGGCAGGCGGGACACTTCCCACAATGATATTCCCCGCCGAGATAGCAGGACCAGGTCAGCTCATAGGGAATTTTTAATTTTGTTCCAATGGACACGATTTCTGCTTTTGTTTTGTGCAGCAATGGGGCGATGATTTCTACTTTGCCTTCCGGCCGCCTGCCGAGATTGATTGCCTTTTCCATAGCATTCACGAAAACTTCCCTGCAATCGGGATAACCTGAACTGTCTTCTTCCACAAATCCCGTAAAAATTTTGGACGCGCCGATGACTTCCGCCCAGGCAGCAGCCACGGCAAGCATTATCCCATTTCTAAATGGAACATAGGTCGCAGGGATTTCGCCCTTCGCTGGCATTTCCTCTGGCACAGGGATGTTTTCGTCCGTCAGCGCCGAACCGCCGATGATTTTTAAAAAATCCATCGGGACAATCAATGTCCTTTCCGCATTAAAATGTTCAGCCAGAGCATCGAAGGCGGTCCTTTCCCGAATTCGGTTTCTCTGCCCGTAGTCGAAGTGAATAAGGGCAATTCTGTTGCCTTCCGATGCAGAAATGCCCAATGCAGTGGCGCTGTCCATCCCACCCGATACGAGAACAACTGCAAGCGGTTTTTCATCTGCTTTCTTCATTTCGGTCTTCCAACAGGCATAATGTAAAGAGGTTCTTCCTCAATTTCGAGCAATTTTTTAACCCTGTCATCGTAAAATGCGCCGACCATAACAGTCCCCAGCCCAAGCGAAACGCATTGTAGATGAAGATTCTCTCCGATATGTCCTGCTTCCATTGCCACATAGCGATAACCTCGTTCGCCGTATCTTTGCGTGGTGCGTTCATATCTTGCAGCGAGAATAATCGTAATTGGCGCAATTTTAAAAAATTCCTGCCCAAGACAGGATTTGCAGAGCGCGTCTCTGATGTCACCTGTTCGAAGAAGTTCAATAGAATGTTTTTTCACGATATAATGATATAATCCCGCCTCGATGCCAGCAACATTTCCGACGACGATATATATTTCAAACGGAAAGGTTGCGCCAGCGGAAGGGGCGGCACGATAACCCGATATGCTGTCCGTAATCCCCTGACAGGACCACAATAATTGCGAAAGTTCTTCCAGTGTTAATGCATTGTTTAAAAATTCTCTGCAGCTGCGGCGGCGCAAAATCGCTTCTTCAACTGAAACTTTTCCCCTCAATTTCGGCGGCGGAAGTTTTTTTATCATACCATCTCCCTTCGAAAACGATAATGAGAATAGCAAAACCAACAGAAAAATAATTTTTTTAAATTGCATATCATATCGCTGAAAAAAACCAGTTCGCCCTATCATTACTGACTCCGAAGATGTCTTCGCAAATGAGACTTTTTCACATTATTCAACTTCCACTTCTGCAATTAATCTATCAACCGCTTCTTTAATGCGCTGTTTTATTTTAGGATATTCTTCTGCAACTTTATCATTGTGAATGAATTTTGCGCGGGCTATCAGTTCCCGCTCTGGAAGGTATACAATTTTGTTGAACGGAACACCAGCATCCACGGCGCGTTTTGCTTCGCCTTCGAACCACAAGACCAAATCGAGCAGCAGCTTTTGCTTTTCTATCGAACAGTATGTATCAACATCGTCAAACGCGTCCTGCTGAATAAAATCTTCGCGTATGGAGCGGGTTATTTCAAGGGTAAGTCTGTCCTGAATTGGCAGCGATTCTGCTCCAACCAGCCTGACGATTTCCTGCAGTTCCGCTTCCTTCTGAAGCTGTGCCATAGCATAATTGCGCTGTTTGATGAATTCTTCGCCGAGATTTTTTGCGAACCAGGGGTCGAGATTTTCCTTGTATAATGTATACGAGCGGAGCCAGGAAATTGCGGGGAAATGCCTCTGGTATGCGAGTTCCGCTTCGAGAGACCAGAAAACTCTCACGACGCGCAGAGTTGCCTGCACCACGGGGTCGGAGAGGTCGCCGCCTGGGGGAGAAACCGCTCCGATGACGGAAAGCGCACCCTCTCTGTCGTCCGAACCGAGTGTCTTGACATAGCCCGAACGCTCGTAAAATTCCGCTATTCTTCTGCCGAGATATGCGGGATACCCTTCTTCGCCGGGCATTTCCTCAAGTCTTCCGGAAATTTCACGCATCGCTTCTGCCCAGCGCGATGTGGAATCAGCCATAAGCGCTACGGAATATCCCATATCCCTAAAATATTCACCTATCGTAATTCCAGTATATACGGATGCTTCACGCGCCGCAACGGGCATATTCGATGTGTTGGCAATCATAACGGTTCGCTGGAGCAATGGTTTTCCCGTTTTCGGGTCCTTCAGCTCGGGAAATTCCGTCAGGACATCGGTCATTTCGTTTCCTCTTTCGCCACAGCCGACATACACGATGATTTCGGCGTCTGCCCATCTTGCGAGCTGATGCTGAATGACTGTCTTGCCCGAACCAAATGGACCAGGAACACACGCCGTTCCGCCTTTTGCGACCGGTATGAATGTATCGAGAATTCTCTGCCCGGATATAAGAGGAATTTCAGGTTTCAATTTTTTCCTGTATGGTCTCGGCGTTCGCACAGGCCATTTCTGCATCATACTTATCTTTTTCTCTTGTCCTGCATCGTCCCTTAAAATGCAAACAGTTTCTTCAACGGTGAAATCGCCCTCTTCTATATGTTCAACAACACCAGATATGCCAGGCGGGACCATAATTTTATGGACGATAATTTCGGTCTCCTGCACAGTGCCAATTATATCGCCTTCCTGCACTTTATCGCCAGTTTTCACTGTTGGGATGAAGTGCCATTTCACATCTCTCGGCAGCGCTGGAATCTGAACTCCGCGAGTGATGAAATCGCCTTCCTGCTGCATAATTTTATCGAGTGGACGCTGCGTTCCGTCAAATATTGCGGTCAATAATCCAGGACCGAGTTCTACCGAAAGTGGCGCACCGGTGAGATATACAGGTTCGCCCACACCAAGACCACCCGTTTCCTCGTAAACCTGTATGGATGCTGTGTCGCCTCGGAGAACAATAATTTCTCCGACAAGCTTTTTATCCGAAACATGAACCACATCATACATTCTGGTTCCCGTCATATTTTCCGCCACGACAAGCGGTCCAGCCACTTTGACAGTTCTGCCTATTTTTTCAGACATAGTATATCCTCCTCAATTATGTTCATTGAAATTCAGTTTCCCCTTAAAAAGCTACTGATTTTGTTTTTAGGTATATACACATAACTTATGCGATTTCTTTCCAGTTCGTTTATAATGTCATAATTAAATGCTACATATTCATCACGCACGATTCCTTCTAACAATATTATTTTATAACTTTTAAAATATTTCAAAATCATTTTTTTCGGCAGCGGAACTCCGACAAAGACAACATTCGTTCCTTTCAAAACTTTGCATCTTGAACAGTCCCTAAAACTTTGATAGAAATCGTCATCGGGCACAAGCATCGGCTCATTGATGCCACTTGGTATAAAAAGGGCAATTCTATTTTTTTGATGACGAGCCCACATCTTCAGTTCTTCAAATGTGGAAATCTGAAATTTCCTTTTAGCTACATATTTTATCAACTCCCCTTCGCCTATCGATGGATGGAAGTATATCTTTTCCTCGGGAATTTTTACTCCTTTCACATCTACACTAAAGAAGCTGTTCAATCCAAGCGAACACATTAAAATTATCCAGCTTTTTTTATCCAATTTGGCAAATAAAATTAGTAAAAATGGAATAATTGGCAAAAGATAACCTTTATCAAGTGGAAATTTAAAAAACGGCATTAAAAAAAGAACTATCAACATTACAATTTCTACTTCACCCTTAAAAATTTTAAAAATGTTCGACTTGTATTTTACGATGACGAAAATTGCGGCGATGAAGAACCAGAACCCAAAAACAACAAATATATAATACGGTATGTGCGAATATTCCCATATAAATGCTGGTGTCTTTATTGATGACTGAAATCTTGCGATTAAACGGTAATATCCTGCCCCACCTGAAATGGTCGCGATGGAAATGTATATGAGTGTCTTTAATAGCTTTTTCTTTTTCTCGTTTTTGTATGTCATAAACGCCAGAATCGGCATAAATAGTATCGATGTAAATCTAAATTCGATAGCAATTCCACAGGATATTGCAGATAGCCAATACGGATATTTTCTTCTGGACATCCAAAATGCGAGCAAACTCCAGAAAAGAGCTGGAGCATAGTCCATACTCTCTGTGGTTGCAGAATAAAATATGGGAAAAATCGAAAGCACAATGACCGACACAAAAGCTTTTACACTATCCGTCTTTTCGCTAATTATGTCCCATAGAATAATACATATCAGAAACCCCCACAGTGCTGATAAAAAATTTGTTAGAAATGCACCATCTACGACGAGAGAAATCCCGGCAAATAATTCTGTCAATGGATATCCAGGATATCTGCTCATATAATATTTCCCCGTGGCAATCCATCGCATTCCTGCTTTAGCAATTCGCCACGCATCACCATCTACCCCAAAACCTAATGGAAGTATGGGCAATCTTATTAGCCAATAGAAAGCAAAAAAAAGCAGTAATTTTTTCCAGTCTCTCTTTATTTTCAGTCCATCAGATGTCTTCAACTTCTACCTCAAAATAGTCGCATTATTCCTCGCCCATAATATCTCTTCCGGCGGCTTTTTTCATAGTCTCACGAATAATTGAAAGCCCCAGACCTTGCGAACCGGATACTTTCGGGATGAGAATAATCGCAGGCAAGTCCTGTTCGGCGAATTCCCGCATAACATCAGCTACATAATCGTGAAGCGTTTCGACCACAAATATAACACCGAATTCCTTGCTGTGAGCGAGTTTCCTCAACAACTTTGGCGCTTCCGAAAAATCTTCAACGATGTGCGTTTCAATGCCCACCGCTTTCAGCGGAAATACACTGCTCCAGTCTCCCAGTGCTGCCAATTTATTCCACGACAATGGATATCACCTCCCTCGCAAAATCAATAGGTATGTCAGCCAATTTTGTCCGCAAAATCGTTCGAAGAACTCCAATCTCTTCCATCTTCAAAAGCGAATACGACCACAGAAGTTCAAGACCGTATGGACAATATTTTGTATATTTATAAAGCGAAATCAGTTTTATGCGAAAAAGAGTATCGATTGCTGAAAGGTTCTTATCGACGGCTTTCTTCAGCGCATCGGATAGTTCCTTTCCATATTCCGTGTTGGAAAAGACCGATGAAAAATGTTCCGCGCCAAGTTCTTCCGCTTCGGCAAATTTTTTCCCCGGGATATCGCCGCATTCCACAAAAAATTCGCGAAAGACCTTCATCTGCATATCGGCGAGTGAAATTCTAACGAAAGCCTTCACATTGAGCCAGTCCGCATATATCCTCATCCACCGCTGAAAAAATTCACCTTCAGGTATAACCGATTGAAGATGCTTGCAATATTCGCTATCGAGCGCGATTTCGATGGCGTTCGAGCTGTTGTATGTGGAAAATGTTTTCCGTGCGGAAAGAACTCCACCGACGAGGACATCTGGCAGATTTGATTTTTCGCCGTTCAGGATTGATTCGACGCCAGATATTAGTTCGTCGTTTGGAAGCATTCCCCATAAAGGAAGTTCGGGCAGCGGTCTTTCAAAGAAACGAGATTTTAAAATAACGCCAGCCTTTTGAAAGTCATATCTCAGTTTTATAGCATCGGTAAAAATTCTGTCCTGCGATAGTTTGTCGATTAAGGCGAATAAATTGTCGGTGGCGATGTCGAGAGCGTGTTCGGGGTGATGTTCTCCACCGCCGTAGCCGAGTTCAGAAAGAACGGTGGTCAGCTGGTTTATGTCGGCGTCAATTATTTTCTGATAATCCGATTTCGTCAGCAGATAGGGTTCCAGTCCACGAATTACCCCCGATGCATAGGTATATCGAGCATCCCCTTTGAATATAAGCGGTGGTTTCATAAAATTCTCCTGCATTCAACCTGTAAATAACAAAAATTAAAATTATTAAAATTTTAATCAAGCAATAATTGAATTTGATTTATGGAAAAAACAATTATTTTTAAACTATGAAAATTATTTCTCCGACAAAGAAAATTTTTGGCAATTTTAATTCATTCGCTCATTTAAGAGAAAAGTTGCGCAGGGACACAAAAGTGCTGGTTTTTACCAATGGCTGTTTTGACATTCTTCACCGCGGGCATTGTGAATATCTGTTCAGAGCGAGGCAGCTTGGCGATTTTCTTCTGGTGGGTTTGAACACCGACGACAGCGTGCGCAGATTGAAGGGCAGCAATAGACCATATCAACCGCTTGATGATAGAGCTTATGTTCTCGCATCGCTCTCGTTTGTTGATGCGGTCATTCCGTTTTCCGAAGATACGCCGCGCAGATTGATTTTATCCGTTCGCCCCGATGTGCTTGTAAAGGGCGCTGACTACGATATTTCCGAAATTGTTGGAGCGAAAGAAGTGTTGAGCTGGGGCGGTAAGGTGGAGCGAATACCTCTTGTGGAAGGAAAATCCACGACGGCGATAGTGGAGAAAATCAGAAAAAGTAAATAAAACATCAACAGAATGGGGGATTGTATGTCGAACAGGACGATTGTGGTATTGGCATTGTTTTTTGTAATCATTGCCGCATTTGGTGTGGAAGACCTGCCGATTTTTCACATCTGGATGCCCGATTCTGCCGTTATGCGGCCGCCAATTCATCACTGGACTCTCGACAATGGGCTCGAAGTTATGTTCTGGGAAAACCACACAGTGCCCATTGTCGATGCGAGAATAATGATTAAAACGGGTTCTGCATTTGAAGGCAAATATCTTGGTTGCGGAATTTCTCATTACCTCGAGCATCTCGTTTCAGGTGGAACCACATCGAAGCATACGGAAGATGAATATAAGGAGATGATACAGAAATACAGTCTCGGAACAAACGCATATACCACAAGCGATGTGACCTGCTATCACGGTTCGGGTCCGAAGGAAAGTTTTCCAATCCTGCTCTCAATGCTTGCCGATTGGGTTCAGGACTGCCAGTTCGATACATTTGAAGTCAATCGAGAGACAAATGTAATTCTTCAGGAAATGAATATGGGACTTGAAGAACCTGGCAGAGTTATGTGGAAATTGTATAATGACCTTTTTTACAAAGTCAGTCCCTATCAATATCCGACAATTGGATACCGCGATAATTTTATCAGAATAACTCGCGACGAACTGATGGATTACTATCACAATCGCTATGCGCCAAACAATGCCATTCTCGCCATAGCGGGAGATATGGATTTGGAAGAAGTAAAAAATATCGTGGATTCCCTATGGTCAAGCTGGGTTCGGCAGCCGATAAACGATGTGCAAATCCCTCTCGAACCGCTTCCAGTTGCCGCTCGCATTGCAGAAAAGGAAATAGACATTGAAATAACACAGATAAAAATCGGATTTCCCACGGCATACTATGGCGACGAGGATTTGCCAGCATTGAGAGTGCTTGGTTTTATCCTATCTGGTGTGTCAACATCGCGTCTTGACCTGCGACTTGTTCAGAGCGATAATCCTCTGATGAGGTCTATATATGCTTATTCTTCTGAAAAGTTGAGAGAACGAGGACAATTCATAATTGGAGGCTCTTTTGAGTATGAAAATCGGGATACTATTCTGAATGTTATATGGGATGAGATAGAAAAAGTTAAGCGCTACGGTGTGAGTAGTGAGGAAGTTGAATGGGCGAAAAGTTACCTCGCAAAGGATTTGCTTTATCAAAACGAGACAGTTTCGGGTCAGGCGAGCAGTATGCTATACAGTTTTCTCGCTTCGGGCAAGCCATTTACACTGGATTTTTATCTACAAAGAGTGAAACGCGTTTCCGTCGATGATGTCCAGAGGGTTGCACAAAAATATCTCGTTCCCGAGCATATGATTTGTGCAATATTAAAGCCCATTGGTGCAACCTGCCCTGGCGATAGCATCCTTGTAGCGAAAAAATTATCAGGTAAACCTGAATTTGTGGTGAAAAAACTTGAAAATGGACTAAAACTCGTTCTCGCGGAAAATCAATCCCTGCCGACGATGGATATTTATATCTATCTTTTCGGTGGCACAATTTTCGAACCAGCTGAAAAGCCTGGCATTGCATACTTCACGACGAGCTATCTCGACGAAGGAACGCGGAAATATCCCTCTTTTAAGGCAATCAGGCGAAAAATGGATTTGCAGGCGATAAGGCTTTCTGTTGGCTGTGGGATGCACACGATGTATCTCAGAGGCAATTTTGTAGCATCGGACTTCGACGAGGCGCTTGAACTTACATCGGAATTGCTGCTTCATCCCCTGTTTCCTGAAAATTCGGCACAAAAATTGCAGCAACAACAGTTGAGCAATATAAAGGGACAGCACGACAGCTGGTATTCGGATGCACATCTGTTTTATTATGAAAAGTTTTTCAGAAATCATCCATACGGGCGGTCTAAATTTGGCACAGAAGAAGCTGTGAAAAATTTTACTGCCGAGGATGCAAGGGAATATTGGTTTTCACATCTCAATCCTGAAAATATGGTCATCGCTGTGGCGGGTCCTGTTCCTGTGGAGGTGATGGCTGAAAAGATAGAAAGATTTTTTGGCAATTTGCGTTCATCAAATACAGAGTTTCCAGAAATTAGCGTACCGGAAAGACATCTGGAACCGGAAGAGTATGTGAAGAAAGTCAATCGCGAACAGGTCACACTCATAATTGGATTTGATGGATGTGATATTAAGAACGAAAATGATAAGTGGGCTCTTAAAACGGCGGCATCACTGCTAAATGGAACAGGAGGACTGTCGGGTTGGTTGAGCGTTGAACTGCGCGGCAAGAGAAATCTCGTATATATAGTATGGGCAAGTTCTGGTGAAAGGCTTTATGGCGGTGATTTCACAATAACGACGCAGTGCGAACCACAGGATGTTGACACAGTGAAATCCGTTATATTGGAACTCATAGACAGATTGAAAAATGGGGACTTTGAGGAAGAAGATGTGGAAAGAATAACAAATGCTATGGCGAATAGATTTCTTATGTCGCAGCAGAAACAGGAATGGCTTGTCAGCAGTGCCGCACTTGATGAACTCTACGATATGGGCTGGGACTATTCGCAGAAGTATCCCGAGAAGATAAAAGCGGTGAGAAAAGCAGATATAGTCAGGGTGGCGAACGAATATTTGAAAAATCCTGTCGTGATAATGATGGAGCCAGAAGAAAACGACGAACAATAAATCTGGAGGGGAAAATGAAGAAAATTATCCTACTAATCACTCTTTTTACAGTAGTTTTTTCATTTTCGGCGGAAAAAAAGTTTCCCCGTTTTTCCACAAAGGATTTATCGGGGAACGACATCAGCCTTGATTCAATTCTGGCGAAGGGGAAGCCTGTCGTGCTTACTTTCTGGGCAACCTGGTGCAAACCCTGTAAAAAAGAACTGAGAAAACTCATAGAATACTGGGAAAATTTTGACACAACGCAGGGTGAACATCCATACATCGTTGTCGCTATTTGCGAAGATGGACCGCGCTCAAAAAGACAGGCTACGGCACTTGCCAAAAAGGAAAAATGGGATAAATTTATTATTCCATACGATTTAGGGCAGAAAATCAAACGAAAGGCTGGTGTTGCCGATATTCCCGAACTGTTTATATTGAAACCCGATGGGACAATCTTTTACCGACACATCGGCTTCAACCCGGGCGATGAAAAGGAAACCTTTTCAAAATTGGAAGAACTTTTTAAAGAACTAAATGAAGAAGAACCGACATCGGAATAAAGATAAAGCCCCTGTTCACAGGAGGTAAAAATGATGAGATGGATGAAATATCTGTTGTTTTCTCTGTTATTATTGGGCATTGTTTTTGCGAAAACTGCAAGGCACGAACTTGGCGGAAAGAAAACTTATGTGGTCGTGAACGGCAAGAAATATCAATACTGGTATTTGAAAAAGGGAGACATCGCAAAGTTTTCAATAACAGGATACGCCACCGCAAAGATATATGTCCGCACACAGAGCGGGGAAAAGCGAAATATAACGATATATTTAGACGATAAAAAGGTGAAATCCTTCGTCGTGGATGAGAAGGTGTCGAAGAAGAGCAGCGAAAAACACCTCGGGATAATTACAAAGGCGAAGACGATGGAGTTGAATATTCCTCGCGGCAAGCACACCATAAAAATTCATTCCGATGACGGAAGAGTACTCGTTAGAGTGACATACAGGAAAAAGAGCACCGGCATAACGATGGCGCCGCAGAAGCACGATGGCGGAATGGTTCTTGTGGCAAACGAGCAGGAACTGGGATACTATCGTGCATCGAAGGACAAGGCAGTGGAATATGTGATAAACGGCGGCGGAACAGTGACTCTATATACCCGTCTCATATTTTCTCCCGAAATGATGGGAACGCAACATTATAAATTAAAAATCCAGATTGACGATGAAAAGCCGACCATATATGAATTTGAAACGGTTCCCTCGTCGGTTTCGTATTTCCGCGGAGATGACAAAGTAATCCCAGGAAAGGCGAAAAAGATAAAGATAAAAGTTCCAAAAAATCGCCACAAAATAACAGTTCAACCGGAAGGCGCCACACCCGTTGCAGTTAGATTAATCATCCCGATGAGTATGCTCAAGGCAAAGTAGAAAACATCAAAGCAGACAATTTTTACCCGGGTGTTTGCCAACTTTCAGCATTTTTCCCCGACTTCGACAGTTAGTTTCAAAATTAGGCATTTTATTTTGGACGAACCAGGGGGGGTATTTTTTGCGGGAAAAAGTGTAGTGGCATTACTTCGGTTAGAATCCTCAAAGCAATCCTATCCGAATTAGTTGCATTAAATGTGATGTCGTTGGTTGCAACCCCTATTCTCGCTATCGCTCGATTTGCCTTCTTTATCAAGGGAAGACAGATACACAAGTGCTGTAGTTTTTTATTATTTCAATTGTAATGGTTCTTCTTTCAACAAAAGATTTCCTTGCAAATCGAGGAATTCGCCTTCAGTTGGTAGGTAGACCTCAAATCGCTTGCTTTCTCCGTTCCAAAATAGAACAGCGCCTGTTAGTTTTTCTTTAGGAACTTCCTTTACAATCCGTGCTTTAATTGTTTTTCGTGTTTCACTGTCATAAAGGACATAGGGAGGGTCAACACCACCTATGGCTGTGAGTTTTCCTGTGATGTGGACATCGCCATCGAAGTATCCTGCCCAATCGTGGGAGCCGTCTGCGTATCCGAGAGCGCCCCACACACCTCCACTTCCATTATAACCACGGACAGCATAACCACCTGAACTCGCACGACCATATACACCACATCCGTTGCCACCTAAATAACCATAAGTCGTCGAACTGTATTCGCCATATACTGCATAAGTGCATCCTGAACCATATACACCGATGCCAACATCTGCATCGTGTCCACATCCGTAGACTCCAAAAGCAGAATCGGGTCCACAAGCATCTCCCCAGACCCCATAGTTTTTTGCACCAACTAACATACTTCCTACATCGCCAAAAACACCGACATTTCTATTGCTATTATTTCCCGCTCTCCCTCTTACACCGTAATTGGTATTCGATGAATGACTATCATAACTATATCCATAAGCACCGTAATAATTCGTATTCGTTTCATCGTAGAATCCTAACTTGCCCCAAGTGTCAGAACTTGTATAATCTCCATACGAACCGAGCACGCCTATCTCTCCGCCATCGCCAATAATTCCTCTTCCGCCCCCGCCACCAGATGCATTGCCGTAAATCGCATATCCGGGCATTGTGACATAGATACCGTAGATATCTGTGTTATCATAGGAAACAACGAGCTTGCCGTCTGAGGGGCTGCTCGTTCCGATGCCGACTCTGTCGTTAGCATCGTCATAATAGAAATCAGCGGCGCCGCCGAAGGTTCCTCCGTCGTTATATTGAATTTGTCCATCGCTGCCGCCGGGAGTTCCGCCACCTCCACCACTAGAAGGCCAAAGGGTTTGCCAGCCTGCTCCATCGTAGAATTTCAGAGTATCGATATCGGTTCCGCCATCGCGGACATACAAACCACCAAGTGGAGTGCCACTGGGCTGTGTGCTTTGAGGAGCCAGCCCTAGCATCGGGCTGAAATATCCACCGAAAATGTAATTGTTCCCATCAACATACGCCAGCGCTCCCCAATTGCTGTTATCGAAAACGCCGATGACACCAGCAGAGTAGTTAGAGTAATTCGAACCATCAGGGAATGAACCATAAACGCCATATCTATAAGCAGCTGTGGCAGAGCCATATGAATGATTCGGACCAAATCCATAAACGCCTGTCATACCAAAATCCACATAGTCCGTTCCTGCTGTGCCTGCATCATCATTATCGGCTTTGCCAGCTACACCGATACCATCAGCAGCGGCAGAATTACCATATACTCCCCAACTATTCGAGGTTGCATCGCCTTTGCCGAAAACTCCGACATTGCTGCTTGTGGCGGCTATCCCACTGCCACCAGTAAGATAGGACCCAGTTCCTCCATTGCCAACGGCGAGAATTGCTGTTCCAGAAGCATCGCTGTTTTCGGCGTAAATGCCCATATAGGTTGAGTTATCCACAGACGCCACGAGGGCATAATAGTCTCCGGTGTTTGTGAAATAACCTCCCGGGGCACCTGTCCCTGAAGAGGTGCCGTAGACTCCTGTCCCTGTGTTGCCGTCGCCATAAACGCCATAGTCTCCGCCTTCGCCATATACGCCAACTTCCTTATCCGTCGCAGCATTGTCGTAGAATGCGAGTATCCCGACCGCTGAACGCCCTGTCCCTGTCAGTTCACCTTTGATGGCGCCGTAGTCTGCACTCGTCGAGGCGGAACTATTTTTTCCATAGACGCCGTATTCTCCGCCGGCATTCACGCTGCCATAAACACCATAATCCGCTCCACCAAGATAACCGATGTTGTTATCGTCAGATTTGACTCCATAGACACCATAATTGTTGGAAGTTCCGTTTGCTGCTTCACCATAAATGCCGTAGTTGTTCGCACCTGATACTGTGGCTTTTCCATAAACACCATAATTTGTTCCATCGCCTTCGGATGAACCATATATCGCATATTTAGTTCC